>CADCTM010000393.1 GCA_902805485.1 uncultured Coleofasciculus sp.
TGAGTCGTAAAAGTCACAAGCTATGGTGATACAGCAGTTTTTAACTTCTCGGTACAGACAAACCTGTAGGGCGGGTTTTGGAGAGCAAATTGGTTTAAATATGGATGTAATCCTAAGGTTAGCCCTTACAACGTTATGTATTACACCAACTTGGAAATAGCTATAATTAGCGATCGGGAAGTTAAAAACTGCTGTATCACCATAACTTGTGACTTTTACGACTCAGTGAATACAAAAGCGATCGCTTTTTCCCTCCCACCTAAATTAAAATAGTTGATGAACGCGAGTTGCTCTAGCTCTAGGTTTCACCCTACAAAGATTTTATTACTCAAAACGCTAACTCAATTTGGTTACATCGCAACGAAAATAATCAGTTTGGACTGAATTGGGCGGAACCCGTTGACAGTATTGATGCGGCAGGGCAAAGTTCGGCAATGGATGCCATCAACGCTGCTATTGCTGTCAATATTAAGGGCATAACTTATCAAGCTCAAAAGAGTACGCAGCATAAACCGTCAACTCAAGCAAGCAACAGTTATCTGACCTGTTCCCCAAGTAAAAGCTCATTTTTGCCTACACCGCAGCCAACAGCAACACCTGTCACGACATCTAGTCCGGGAGGAGTCGCGTTAATAATTAGGTATTTCCAGGAATTAATCGCTGGAATCTTTGGAAGGCGCTGATTATTACCTAACCTCCAAAGGGTTCCCACCTCTGGCTAACCCTCTCCTAGAAGAGGAGGGAACTATTGGAGGAGGGCGAGTAAGTCTTTCAAAGCCTTGCTCCTCCTAGAAGAGAGGAATGGAAGCGAGGGAATAAATGTATCGCAAACAAAGCAGAATTTGTATAACCCAACAAAAAAGCCCGCACAGGCGGGCTTGGTTCTTATCGCCCCAGGTTGAAACCTGCGGGCAATTTTGGCTATTTCCTTAACGCTTCGCTAGTTTCTTCGAGACTTTCCGCAAGCGAACTGATTTCGGTGTGACTTCCACCAACTCATCGGAACCGATGTATTCTAAAGCACGTTCCAAGCCCATATCTATTGGTGCTTGCAAATGTACTAGTTCCTCGCTAGTTGCTGAACGGTGGTTGGTTAATTGCTTTGCCTTACACACATTCAACTCTAAGTCTTGAGGGCGATTGTTTTCCCCAATAATCATGCCTTTGTAAACCTTTGTACCAGGAGTAACAAAGAATACACCCCGGTCTTCCGCGTTTTGCATGGCGTAGTAGGTCGTCACTCCTTCTTCAATGGCAATTAATACACCATTGCGGCGAGTTTCGATGCCACCAGAAAGCGGACGATAATCGAGGAAGCTGTGGTTCATGATGCCTTCACCGCGAGTCATTCGCATGAATTCACCTCGAAAACCAATTAAACCACGAGCAGGAATTACAAACTCTAGTTGGGTGCGAGCATTGCTGCCCGCCAGCATATCCTGCATTTCGCCCTTGCGCTTACCGAGTGCTTCGATACAGCTACCAACAGCGACTTCAGGGACATCCATCACCAAGCACTCAAACGGTTCGCAAGGTTGACCGCCGATTTCTCGGTAGATAACTTGAGGCTGGGAAACTTGAAACTCATAGCCTTGACGACGCATGGTTTCAATTAAGATACCAAGGTGCAGTTCACCACGCCCGGAAACCAAGAATTTGTCGGGAGAGTCGGTTTCTTCGACACGCAAAGCCACGTTGGTTTCTAATTCTCGCATTAAGCGATCGCGTATTTGCCGTGATGTCACAAAGTCGCCTTCTTGACCAGCAAACGGTGAATCATTCACCGAAAACGTCATCTGCAACGTTGGTTCATCTACCTTAATTAAAGGCAGCGCCATTGGTTCATTGGGACAAGTAATGGTTTCACCAATGTTGGCATCTGAAAAACCTGAAACTGCCACAATATTGCCCGCTGAGGCGGTTTCCCAGTCAACACGCTTCAACCCGTCAAAACCCATCAATTTGGTGATTTTTGACTTGACAATAGCACCAGACTCTGTTACCAAAGCCGCTTGCTGACCCACTTTAATCGTGCCGTTGTGGATTTTGCCAATCACAATCCGACCGACATATTCAGAATAGTCGAGGGTGGTAACTTGCAGTTGCAGGGGCTTGGTTGGGTCGCCTACAGGAGGTGGAACATGGCGCAGAATTGCTTCAAAAATCGGCTGCATATCAACGCCTTCTGCTTCCATAGTTTCCTTGGCATAGCCATCTAAACCAGAGGCAAACAGATAAGGAAAATCGCATTGGTCATCGTCTGCACCCAATTCCATGAATAAGTCTAAGACTTTATCCACAGCGGTGTGGGGGTCGGCGCGGGGTCGGTCAATTTTATTAACCACGACAATCGGTCGTAGACCCTTTTCCAGGGCTTTTTTCAGCACGAAGCGAGTCTGAGGCATCGGTCCTTCGTTGGCGTCCACAATCAGAATGCAGCCATCGACCATGCCTAATACCCGCTCAACTTCGCCGCCGAAATCAGCGTGTCCAGGGGTATCGACAATATTGATTAATGTGTCTTTGTAGTGAACGGCAGTATTTTTGGAAAGAATCGTGATTCCCCGCTCCCGCTCCAAATCATTGGAGTCCATAACGCAGTCTGGGACAGCTTCGCCTTCGCGGAAGATCCCGGATTGTTTGAGCAGGGCGTCAACAAGAGTGGTTTTGCCGTGATCGACGTGAGCAATAATAGCAAGATTGCGAATCGGAAGAGTCATAGAAGCGTCGGGGAGTGGGGTCGCATAGCAGCAAATTACTGCTAGCTAAAGATTTCT
>CADCTM010000394.1 GCA_902805485.1 uncultured Coleofasciculus sp.
AAAGTTAAATTCTCTACACCAGTTGTTGTACCAGTTCCTGCCAGAGATATAATTCTGCTGTATTGTAGCCTCCACTGCAAAGCATTAGAAAATGAATTGGCGAGAGCAATCAACGCAGATGTAATTTTTTTCCCTCGTCTTATTCCGTTTTTAGGAATGTGAGTAAATTGACACTCAAGGCATCGCATAGAAACACACCTCATTTCATCTCCATATTATGCCCTGCCAAAATTTCTATATCCTATTCTTTAACTCTGCATCATGACAAAAAAACTGCCATCGATTAATCACAAATCGATGGCAATATTACTAAGTTTTTGATTTTTTAAGCTTCTTAGCTATCTTTCAAGTAAGCTTCCAAAGCTTCCGCAGCTAACTGAGTCATCGACTTACCTTGCTGTTTTGCCGCTGCCTTAACGCGATTGTACAGCTCATCCCTCACGCCAATTCGATAGCGGGTTTTGCCACCAACCACAAGCTCAGAGGGTTCTGGCACAATCACTTCATTGACTAAGCCAGTATCCGATTGAGAGTCTAATTTGGGAGACTGATAGCTAGCTGTATATTCCCGGATCGCGTCAAAACCAATGCGATCGCAAAAATCTCCAAAACTCTCTCCCGCCTGACGCTTCTCCTTAAAGAAAACAAACATCGGCTCGAAAAATGTTTCCAGCTCATGCACTGACATCCGATCCGTATACGCTTGTGCCAAGCGTGTTTGAGCAGGTGAACCCCCTAACCAAACTTGATAAGTTTCTGGCGCACTACCAACAAACCCTAACTCTGCCATGTAGGGACGAGCGCAACCATTGGGGCAGCCTGTCATCCGTACCACAAAATGCTCATTTTGTAAACCGACACTGTCCAAAAGTTTCCGAATTCGTTCCAGCATTTCCGGAATTGCGCGTTCGGATTCAGTAACCGCTAAACCACAAGTTGGTAGCGCCGGACAAGCCATTGAATATCTGACCAATGGTTCAATTGCTTCAGGCGTAATTTGGACGCCGTTTTGCTCTAAAATCTGCTCGATCGCTTGCTTTTGATCCGGTTCAATCTCGTAAAGGATAATATTGTGGCTTGCCGTCAGCCGCATCGGTAGCGCAAACTGTTGGGTAATGTCCCGTAGCGCAGTTTTCAGTCGGAAGCTGCCTTCATCTTTCACCCGACCATTGTCAACGGAAATTCCTAAAAATAGCTTACCGTCGCCTTGTTCGTTCCATCCCAGGTAGTCGTGGTACTGGAATGCTGGTAGGGGTTTGTAGGGTGAAATCTTCTTCCCAAAATACCCTTCCACCGTCTCCCGGAACTTATCAACACCCCAATCATTGAGGAGATATTTCATTCTGGCATGACGGCGGTTAACGCGATCACCATAATCTCGCTGCGTGGCGACAATTGCCTTGATCAGGTCGTAGACATCGGCTTTTTCAACATAGCCGAGCGCATCCGCCATCCGAGCAAAGGTTTCTTCTTTGTTATGAGTACGTCCTAAACCACCACCGGCAAGAACATTAAAGCCTTCTAGTTCTCCCTGGTCGTTCGTAATTACAACTAAACTGACATCTTGGGTGTAAAGGTCAATCGAGTTATCTCCCGGCACGGTAACGGCAACCTTAAACTTCCGGGGCATATAATATTGCCCGTAGATTGGTTCTTCTAGGTCAGCAAAGTTAGTGCCGTTAGTATTTCGTTGTCTTGCCTCCTTGACTTCTGGCGCTTCTTCGGCACTGATTGCTTTTTCGCCATCTAGCCAAATTTCGTAATAAGCATCGGTTTGAGGCGTCAGCAGGTCAGCAATTTTACTCGCATATTCCCAAGTATATTGATATTCTGGGCGATTCTTATAAGGGGCAGGAGGCGCCATCACGTTGCGGTTTAAGTCACCACAAGCGCCCAAGGTTGACCCCATATTGCGGATAATCGAAGCGATCGCAGTTTTTAAATTCTTTTTCAGAATGCCATGAATCTGAAAGCCTTGGCGCGTTGTCACCCGTAGCGTGTGGTTGCCATACTCCTCAGACAGCTTATCAAGGGTAAGATACAGTTCTGGTGGAACAAATCCACCCGGATTTCGAGTTCGCAACATGAACTGGTAATCTTTTTCTTGTCCCTTCACCCGATTATCCCGGTTGTCCTGCTGATAAGACCCGTGATATTTAAGAAGTTGAAGGGCATCTTCTGAAAAGTGGGTTGTGTCTTGCAGCAATTCACTCGCCACCGGTTCACGCAAGAAGTTGCTGCGTTCTTTTAAGGCTTCGATTTTCGAGAGTTTGCGGACTTGAGAAGTCTGAGTATTAACCATTAGAGCAACAATTCGGAACAGATGAACGTTATTACCAGTAAATCGGGCGGGATTAAGGGCATGTTCCCATCCTTATCCTATCTTTACTTATCTCTGGGAAGGCTTTAGAAATCCTAAAATCTGCGACAGACCCGTCAGTCACCTCACCCCTAATCTTAACGTTTAGGGGCATTGTGCTGTGTCCGACTTCAGGAGACTACTCTCGCCAGTAATGCTCAAGAGGGTGAAGTAGGACTTGGTTTCGCTATCCTACTACAGAGAATCGCGGCTGTTGCACAATGTCTACGCTAACCTCTTGCAGCAGGGAGCGCAAACAAGAGTTTCCTTAGTTTTTTCAAAAATCGCTCGTTTTCTTCGCACTCAACATCCTCGAAAACCAACTTTGCGAAGTGCCGGACGCGCGTGAAAAGTTTTGCCGTCTATCTTCACCTCAGCGAGTCATTGCCAATGAGTCTAGTGATTATCTTTCTGTTGA
>CADCTM010000395.1:0-6957 GCA_902805485.1 uncultured Coleofasciculus sp.
GGAATAAAGCTGGGTCAATTTATTGTTGATTTTAATGTCTTTGACAAATTCATAAAATCTCTTTCCTGTAGATTTCTAGAAGGCGTTGTGATTGAATTTTTAGAGGGACTGAAGCAACGAGAAGAAATTTTGTAATGACCTACATGGATAATGTTTCATTAAGAAACTAAATTTGATGATCTCGTTTGGCTTTGTCCCACTTGCTCCAATAATCGCTCAAGACTGTGTGCAGGTTCCAAACAACGAAGTCCCTGACAAACTAAGCCTACAGCACCATCAGGCAAATTAGTTTCTAACTGATAGACACTAGCAGGGAAATATTGGGTGATTAAATCCGCAAGTTGGTCATTACTACGAATTAAAGTACAGTGACGATACCAATCTAAGCCAGTAAATAAGCTAGGGCAGCTTTGGGGAGATTGGGTCATGATACTGCTAAAAGCTTGTAAAGTTTGCTCGGCGCGGTCGAGGTGTTGTAGGTTTTCTGTAAGTAAGGCAAGACGGACTAAATTAGCGATCGCAATTCCATTAGCCGAAGGGGTGGCATTGTCAGCATAGCTACGTTCTCGTACCAACAACTGATTATTGCAATCACTTGCGGCGTTGTAATATCCGCCTAATTCCTCACTCCAGAGAAATTCATCAAACTCCGACTGAACTTTAACCGCTTTTTCCAACCAATAACTTGTATTCTGTTGTCCTAACAAACTCGCCTGATGTAAATCTAGCAGCGCTTTAATAAACAAAGCATAATCTTCCGACTGCGCCAGTACCGAAGGGTTCCCATCATAATTGAGTCGATGAAAATGTCCTTGCACCCATTGATTATCCAAAATGAAATTAGCCGCGTTTGTTGCCAATTTCCAGTACTCTGGTTGTTGGAATACAGCATAAGCTCGCGCTAAACCAGAAATCATCAAGCTATTCCAGGCAACAATCATTTTTGTATCCGTTACTGGGGGAATTCGACCCAACCAATTACCTGTCTTTGCCTCTTGATTATTGTGAGCGGGTGGGAAGGTTTCTAAAGCATCCGGTTTGGCACCATAACGCACCTCAAATAGTTTGGCTAAAGCTGCCTCCAACGTGTCACTTAATAATTCCGAATGACGGCGTTGCAAGACAATTTTTCCTTCAAAATTGCCCTGAGCTGTAACCGTAAATTCTTCCTTAAGTTGAGCTAATTCATCAGGTGTTAAAATTTCCTCCAGTTTGCTGTAGCTCCAAACATAAAATGCTCCTTCCTCTGGTTCAACGGCTGTTGATTCGGTAAAATTATCAGCATCCTGTGCCGCATAAAAGAAACCTTGAGGAGAAGTCATTTCCCGTTTTAACCATTGCACCGTTTGAGCGATCGCTCTTTGAAACGCCGCTTCCTGAATTCCTGCACTCCATAAATTCGCTAAATATTCGACAATTTGCCCATTGTCATAAAGCATTTTCTCAAAGTGAGGTACAGTCCATGTGCCATCAACGGTATAACGGTGAAAACCACCCGCGACATGATCGTAAATCCCACCCCTTGCCAAATCTAAACCCCGTTGGGCAACAGCAAGGTTGCCATCATAGACAGATTCAAAATTAAAGCGAGTACCCCGCAATGCCAACTCAGCATAAGGCATCATCGGGAAACTCGGACCATAACTGCCGCCACTGACAACACCCGTATTTGCCTCAATACCTTGTTCCAGCAAATCATCGCTCAATTCTTGTGATGCCGAGAACACTGTCGCTTGCTGGAGGTTACTGATAATGTCAGCTTTAAACGTTTGTAACTTACTTTTTTCAACATCATAGAAGCGGCGAACTGCTTGCAATACCTGCAAAAAACCAGGACGTCCGTAACGTGGATCGACAGGGAAATAAGTCCCGCCATAAAAAGGCACCCGATCCTCCGGAGTAAGGAAAATATTGAGCGGCCAACCCCCTTGACCGGTCATCATCTGCAAGGCTTGCATATAGATACTATCAACATCCGGTCGCTCTTCCCGGTCTACCTTAATCGGTAAGAAATTAGCATTCATATACCGTGCGATCGCACTATCGGAAAACGCCTCCCCTTCCATTACCGTGCACCAGTGACAGCTAGAATAACCAATTGACAAGAAAATCGGCTTATTATTTTCTTGTGCCGTACGCAGGGCTTCATCACACCAGGGCCACCAATCGATCGGGTTTTCGGCGTGTTTGCGGAGATAAAGACTTTGGGACTGGGCAAGGCGATTAGTCATAGGAATTAGCGATAGTTAAAACTTGATAGATCCACTCGTGGCAATTTATGGAGATGGAGACAGTTATCTAGAGAAATATAAAAACATCAGGGATGAATAACAATACCCTCCGGTCTAATCTTTTTCACTCTAATGTTAAGTTTTCTTTAGCTTTGTCATAAACTGCCTTTTCCTGTGCCGTTGAGATTTGTAGACATTGGGCATGGATACGCTCTAAACTTGCGAGATACTCCTGGTTTTTCGCTAAAACTGGATTAGCACGAGTTGAGGCAATTAAAGCCAGTTGTGCCCGCAAGGGTAACTGACGGAATGCTTCTAAACGGTTTTCTAAAGAAGACATAGGAATTAAAGTAAAGTTTGTTGTCTGCTTTTCATTCATCAATGCTGGGCAACAGCGATCGCGCCAATGCGACGGGTGCGCTCGAAAACGACCAGTGGTTTCAATAAAATTCTAAACAATAGCCAAAGCGACCGTAGTTCTCGCGGCGATCGCGTCGCTGGGTTGGATGCTGGAGCGGATGATTATGTCGTCAAACCTTTTAGTATTGAGGAATTGCTAGCAAGAGTGCGTGCCCATTTGCGCCGAACTCAAGACGGTGACGAAGAGGTATTACAGTTTGAAACCTTGAAGCTCAATCGCAAAACTCGTGAGGTTTATCGCGGTACACGGGCGATTGATTTAACAGCAAAGGAATTGGATTTATTAGAGTATCTTTTAAGTCATCCTCGGCAAGTTTTTACCAGAGATCAGATTCTCGAAAACGTTTGGGGGTATGACTTTATGGGAGATTCTAATATTATTGAAGTTTTTGTTCGATACTTACGATTAAAGTTAGAAGAAAATCACGAACCTCGTTTAATTCAGACGATGCGAGGTGTCGGATATGCATTACGAGAAGAATGACATTTATAGCACAATCTTTGTACACTTGTGCTTATCTAGGGATGAGCGTTAATTTAACAAAGAGCTTCAACTCTCTGTAGACTCGGACTAAATAGGGAACCTAACCTAACGAAGCACTAAAGGCGCTGACAGCTTCAGCAAATTGCTGGTTTTGCTCCATTAATCCCATATGTCCGGCTGGCTTTAAAATAAAAAGCTCAGATTGAGCTAATTCCGCTTTCATCCGAATGCTAGCACCGGGAACCGTTGCGCGATCGGAAGCACCGACGATCAGTAGTACCGGGACGTTGATTTTCGAGAGTGTTGCTGTTTCATCGAAGTCAAACATCGCCAAAGTCCCTCGTGCCATAACCGCTGGCCAACTTTTGGCGGATAAGAATGTGGCAAAATTCAGTTGTCCTCGCGTTTCTGTACCGGTAAATCCCGATACTGCTGTACTAATGTGCAGCATTCCATTGAGATAACTTAACCAATTCATCAAAGAGAAAAAGGGAGAAAGCCAAATCGCCAGGTGTAAAAGTGGTTCGAGGAGAGGCTTTTGCAAGGCGCGTAAGAATTTACTAAAAATCGAGGTTTTTACAGGATTAGTGTAAGTGGTATCGACAAGGATTAAACCCGCCACCCGACGCCCCAAATGCTCTGGAAATAGCCGACAGAATGTTAGGAGGCTCATGCCGCCTAAGCTATGCCCCAGCAAGATTGCAGGCTTATCTCCCGCGAGGGCAACAACGGCTTCTAAGTCACGGGCGAATTTTTCGAGCGAGTAGTCGTTGTTTGTCGGTTGACTAGATTTTCCAAGTCCTGGTAAGTCCCAGACAATCACGCGAAAGCGATCGCTTAATTGTCGTTTGGCATAGTACCACACAGTACTATTCGGTCCCCAACCGTGGGTTAAAATAATCGGCTGACCATGCTCTGGTCCATAAAATTCGACTTGCAATACGCTGCCATCTGGTCGTGGGATGCGCTCCACTGTACCTGTACGCATCGATTTCGGCTCATCTTTTCCAGGGCGACGCAACAACGGCAAGCTGAAGAAATGACCAGTAAACGACCAGAGAACGAGCGCGATACCAGACAATAAGTAGGGCATCCCCACGAGTTCGCCTTCGTACCACTCATAGAGTATGTAGCTCCCCCCTCCCAGTAGCACGAGCGATAGCGGTCCCATCAGCCACATGGCGAGGAAATTTAGGGGCATAAATGGCATAAGCTACAACCTATTGAATAGCAAGTTCTTGTGGATTCGGCTCAATCGCCGCTCGGATGCAAGCAAGTAGGAGCTGTTCTGTGAACAACTCAACAACCCTATGTAGATTCAACACTTTTAAGTGTTGCCCTGTCTTCAACTTAAAGGGAGACATGGGATCTGGTTTAACCGGGTTGTCTTGTGCTGCATCACTTGCCTTCCAGGTTTCTGTATCGCTGTTTACCGATTAAATTAATATTTTATACGACTTTTTGCATAGCAGTTAACCAGCCTTCTCTTTAGCTTTAGAGAGAAGAACCAGAATGTACTGATTCCTAGAATGAATTATTAAGTTAAATAGTTAGGAGAGTATTTATGCCTTATACCCAACTCGAAGACTTGCCTTCAGAAATCAAAGAAAAGCTCCCTCAAGGCGCACAACAAATTTTTAGGGCGGCTTTTAACAGCGCACAAAAAGACGGTTTGAGTGAAGAGGCGGCTCAAAAGGTGGCTTGGAATAGTGTCAAGCAGGGCTACGAGCAAGGTGCGGATGGCAATTGGCAGCACAAACCAGAGGGTAGCAATTCCAAGTACAAAGGTACTCAGACAGGTGGCAACTAAAATTCTTTTTTAGAAAGTGGCGAGTGATGGAAGTATTAAAGGGATCTGTGGTTGACGCAGGTCTTTTTTGTTGGGTAAGGAAGAACTTTTCTTTGGCAATGTGTCGCCAAGATTAGGCAAGATAGAAGAATCCTCTCAGGCTCGATATAGCCTAACTTCCGATCAATTGCTATGCCATCTCCTACGTTAAAATACGCTTACTTTCCCGGTTGTGTCGCTCAAGGCGCTTGCCGGGAGCTTTACGAATCTACCGCAGCACTCACCCAAGCACTAGGTATTGAACTCCTGGAGTTAAAAAAAGCCGCCTGTTGTGGTTCTGGCACTTTTAAAGAAGATTCCCAACTGCTGGAAGATACGGTTAATGCCCGGAATATTGCCCTGGCAGAGCAACTGAATTTGCCACTTTTAACTCATTGCAGCACTTGTCAGGGGGTTATTGGTCATGTGGATGAGCGGTTGAAGGAGTTTCAACAAACTGATACAGCTTATGTTGAGCAAATTAATGGGTTGCTCAAAAAAGAAGGCTGTTCGCCTTATCAAGGCAGCACCGAAGTTAAGCATTTGCTGTGGGCGCTTGTTACTGATTATGGAGTAGAAGCGCTACAAGAACGGGTTACTCGGAAGTTGAGTGGCTTAAAATGTGCGGCATTTTATGGGTGCTATCTGTTGAGGGCACAGAAGTCTATACCTTACGATGACCCGCTGCGACCGGAATCGATGGAAAATGTGTTTAAAGCGGTTGGGGCAACGCCTATCGATTACCGAGGGCGGACTCAGTGTTGTGGGTGGCCGATTTCTAGCTATGCGCCGACGCAATCATTCAAAATGGCAGGGGCACATATTCAGGAAGCGATCGAAGCGGGTGCTGATTGCATGGTAACGCCTTGTCCTTTGTGCCATCTGAATTTGGACTCGCGGCAACCGGAAGTTGAAAAGGTTATTGGGCGTAAGTTAGGTTTACCGGTGCTGCATTTACCGCAGTTAGTTTCCCTCGCTTTGGGGATTAGTCCTGAACAATTGGGTTTAGACAGGCACGTTGTTTCAACGCGATCGGTTTTGGAAAAATTAGGGCTGTAACGTTGAATCGTACATCTGTAGGGGCGCAAAGCTAGAGCGCCCCGACAATTGGGCTTATCAAACCTTCATAAACTAGCTGGGATTGCTAGTTTGCTCCTCTCCTGGAGCAGGCTTTAAAGTTTGTTCCTATCCCTGATTGTTTTGTCCATTTAAGTTGAGTTTGACTTCGATTGAGTTTAATCCCAGATGTGGGTTAAAGCAAAGCTTGAAATCTTGGCAGATGGCTAATAGAGCAGTTTTACAATCTCTCGGTACAGACAAAACTTTTGGGGCGGGTTTTGGAGAGCAAAGGTTGGTTTTAATAGGGATGTAATGCTTAAAACCGCCCGTACACTTTTATGTATTACACCTGCTTGGAAATAGCTAATAGCGATCGCCTTTTCCGGCGCGGAATAGTGGTGACTTCTAACTAATGGCAGACAAGAATTTCATCATAATTTCATTGCGGTGTGAAATGCTGAATTTTATAGGCTCTATGGTTTTGAGAACAATTCCTGAGTTGAGCCAACGTTTGCTATTTTGTCATCAAGGTGGACATTCCAGCTAACTGGAGAGTAGATAATGTTAGCGAGACTTCCTGATTAATCTTGGATAAATCACAAATCTATGCAACTAATTTCTTTGAAAACTGGCTTTTTGGCATTAATTTTAACTGCCTTCGCCTCAGTGACAGCTTGTTCAACATCCTCCCAAAATCAGGCGCAGAACCCCAACACTGCTGATACAGGCGGGATGCCTGGAATGGATCATGGCAGCGGCATGAATCACAGCATGGCAATGGATTTAGGACCCGCAGATGCTGACTATGAGCTGCGATTTCTTGATGCGATGACTCCTCACCATCAAGGTGCTGTTGAGATGGCGAAAGAAGCAATCACTAAATCAAAGCGTCCTGAAATCAAAAAGTTATCCCAGAATATTATTAACGCTCAAAA
>CADCTM010000395.1:6967-11520 GCA_902805485.1 uncultured Coleofasciculus sp.
TTTGAAATCAACCAAATGAAACAGTGGCGCAAAGCTTGGTATCCAAAAGCAGGTAATAAGCCGATGGCTTATGATGCCACGATGGGTCACATGATGCCAATGTCTCAACAGCAGATGCAGGGGATGATGATGAAGGGCGATTTAGGTGCAGCGGATGCCCAGTTTGATTTGCGCTTTATCAATGCGATGATTCCTCATCATGAAGGCGCTCTGACAATGGCTCAAGATGCGCTGAAGAAGACAAAGCGCCCGGAGATTAAAAAAATGGCTCAAGAGATTATTGCTTCACAACAGAAGGAAATTGACCAAATGAAGCAGTGGCGTCAAGCGTGGTACAAGCAATAATTATCGGTAAAAGTTCCAACATGAAAACATTAATTAATACACGATTGGAATACTTTCTTTAAGTCTCAGAAACTCCATTAATACCAAGCGAACTTCTCAATGATGAGCAACTTCTGCCGTTCTCAATTACCAATACCGCGACCTTGTGTTTCGGGAGCAATTCTGAGCCTGATTTTACTAACCCCCGTAGCCGTTTTCGCTCACGCTGGACATGGAGATGAATTTAAAGGAGGAAGCGAAACGAGTCAGACTTCGGCTCCTATTCAAGTTGATTCTGAAACGGCAAAACGGTTAGGAATTAAAGTCGAGCCAGTTAAACGTCAGCGGTTAGCAATTGGTATTAAAACCACCGGGCAAATTGAGACTTTGCCTAATAAAAAAGTACAAATTACTGCACCAATTCCAGGGAAAGTAGTTGAGTTGTTGGTGGAACCGGGTGCTGCTGTAAAAGCAGGGCAAGCTGTTGCTGTTGTATCCGCCCCTGACTTGGTGGAATTGCGGGTTAATTCTCAGGAAAAACGAGCGGAAGGAGAAGCTTCGTTACAGCAAGCTCAAGCGGATTTAAAGCTAGCTCAAGAAAATTTGGAACGCCAGCAGCAAATTGCAACTGCTGAGATCGAACAAGCTAGTACTGAAGTTAAGGTAGCCCAGGAAAAGTACGATCGCGATCGCGATTTGGCAAATGCAGGGGCACTTCCACAACGCCAAATGCTGGAATCCCAAGCGCACTTAGCAGAAGGCAAAGCGCAACTGACGAAAGCCAGCAGTCGCCGGGAAGTTTTAGAAGCACAAGCCCAACTCAAACGCGCTCAAGCTGCTGTCGAGGTGGCTCAATCCCGTATCCGCCTCAGCGGTGCTATCTATCAAACAAGGCTCTCTCAACTGGGAACTCGCGCCAACGAGCAAGGATTGGTGACAGTAACTGCTCCTATTTCAGGCACGGTTGCTGACAGGGAAGTTACTGTCGGTCAATCATTCCAAGATGCAGGCGGTAAGCTGATGACAATTGTGAATGATACTCGTGTTTTTGCCACCGCAAATATCTATGAAAAAGATTTAAATAAAGTTCAGACTGGTCAAGAAGTGAGCGTGAAAATCGCTAGCTTGCAAGGTCGTACATTTACCGGAAAAATTGCCACAATTGGCTCGGCAGTGGAAGGAGAAACGCGGATTGTGCCAGTAAAAGCTGAACTGGATAACACTGATGGGCTTCTGAAACCTGGAATGTTTGCTCAATTAGAAGTGCTAACTGACCGGACAAACGCAGCTATTTTAGCGGTTCCCAATTCTGCGGTGGTTGAGGGGAATGGCAAAAAACTTGTTTATGTCCAAAATGGCAATGCCTATCAATCTGCTGAAGTTATGTTAGGTCAAACATCGGGGGATATGGTTGAAGTTAAGAGTGGTTTGTTTGAGGGAGATTTAGTTGTTACTGGGCGTGCGCCTCAACTTTATGCTCAATCTTTGCGGGGTGGTAGCAAGACTCCAGAAGCCCATAATCATCCACCGACACCAGCCAAAGCGACGGATTTTCCGATGCCTTGGGGGTTGGTGATTCCAGGTGTGGGAGGAGTAATTGCGATCGCAGGGAGTGCTTTTTGGTTAGGGCGTCGTAGCAAAAATCACTTGCTGCCGTCATCCGCAGCACTTTCCCATCTACCCGAAGACTCTGCTAATGGTGCGGCAAATAGGGATTTTACTGTGTTTTCAGATCAACAAGTAGTTTCTGTGGATAAATCGCCAGTACAGACGAATAATCATCACGTTATGAGTCAGGAGAAAGATGTTAGTCGTCATAAGTAGAAATCTTTAAGCTCATTCTGAAAGTCCCCATGCCCCTTAAATTTGGAGCAAGTTAGATCTATCCCGAATGTTAGGGGGGCGAGTGCGTAAGTCCTGCTCATTAAAGTTCTATAGATGTTCAGTACCATTCTCAGATGGGTAATCGATCGCCGTTGGTTAGTCGTCATCGCAACTGCCATTGTTACCCTGTGGACGTTCTACGTAATCCCCAAGATGCAGCTAGATGTCTTCCCGCCTTTTGCACCCCCTCAAGTGGAAATTCAGACGGAAGCACCGGGACTCGCACCCGAAGAAATCGAATCTTTGGTGACATTACCGATTGAAAGTGCGGTTAATGGAACGCCTGGAGTAACAGCGGTACGCTCTTCATCGGCTGTCGGAATTTCTGTTGTTAAGGTAATCTTCGACTGGGAAACTGATATTTATCAAGCTCGCCAGTTGGTGACGGAAAGATTGCAGCAAGCAACAAGTAAGCTGCCTGAAGGAGTGGAAACGCCCCAAATTTCGCCGACAACTTCTCCGGTTGGCACTGTTATTACCTACGCCTTTACATCCGAAACCACGCCCTTAATGGAAGTGCGGCGGATAGTTGACTGGCAGGTGACTAATCGCCTTTTAGCCGTTCCCGGTGTAGCTCAAGTTGTGGCGTATGGCGGCGATGTTCGCCAGTATCAAGTATTAGTTGATCCGGCTAAGTTGAAAGCTTTTGATATTTCCTTGTCAGATGTAACAGAAGCAGCAAGA
Source organism: uncultured Coleofasciculus sp. (assembly GCA_902805485.1). Classification (GTDB taxonomy): domain Bacteria; phylum Cyanobacteriota; class Cyanobacteriia; order Cyanobacteriales; family Coleofasciculaceae; genus CADCTM01. The sequence goes on from CADCTM010000395.1 coordinate 9,860, forward strand.
TCAGCCAATGTCAATGCTCCTGGTGGTTATTTAATTACGCCTGATCAAGAAACATTAATTCGAGGGCTGGGAAGAATTGAATCTCCGGAAGAATTGAAGGAATCTGCCATTACTTCCCGCAAGGGGACGCCTATTAAAATTGGGGATGTTGCTGATGTACAAATTGGTGCGGCAATCAAGCGGGGTGATGGTAGTTTAAACGGTAAAAAAGCCGTTGTCGTGATGGTGAATAGACAGCCTAGTGCTGACACTCCCACCGTAACTAGGGCGGTTGAAGCGGCGATGAAAGAGGTTCAGCAAGCGCTTGCTAAAGATATTAAAATTACCGTCACCTTTCGTCAAGAAGAATATATTGAATCTTCTGTTGCCAATGTCAGGTCAGCTTTAGTTGAAGGCAGCATTATTGTAGCCGTTATCCTTGTTCCATTTTTGATGAATTGGCGAACAATTGCTGTAGTTTTGTTGGACTTCTTTCTGACTTGGTTATTCGGATTGCTGGCAATGGATTGGCTGGGATTAGGGCTGAATACGATGACGTTGGGAGGGTTATCAGTGGCAATTGGCACAGCAATTGATGATGCCATTGTTTATGCCGAAAATACCAACCGGAACTTGAGAGAAAATAAATTATTGCCTCAGCCTCGTCCCGTATTAGATGTAATTTTTGATGGAAGTCAGGAAGTCCGAGACTCTTTAATTGGAGCCACTGTAATTGGGATTGTTGTCTTTTCTCCAATTTTTACATTGCCTGGTGTGGAAGGTCGAATCTTTAGTCCGATGGGGATTACTTATTTGGTAGTCGTTGTCGTTTCTAGTTTGGAATCATTGCTAGTATCTCCAGCATTGTGTGCCATATTGCTTCCTAGTAAACGCATGAGTGTGACAGAACCTTGGTTGCCGAGATTTTGTAAAAGAATTTATCGCTTATTTATAGAATTTTCGATGCGGCAATCGGGAATTATTTTAAGTTTAGCGGGTGCGGCTATGGTTGCAGCCTTAATTATTCTTCCTTCCTTTGGACGGGCATTTTTACCAGAGTTTCAGGAACAAACTTTGGTTAATACAATTCTCCTTTATCCTGGTGTGTCTCTCGATGCTACAAATAGCGCCGCTTTTGCTATTGAGGACGCACTTAAAAATGACAAAAGATTTGAATATGTTCAGGTGCGCTCAGGACGCGCCCCAGGTGACGGTGATGCAGCGGGAGTTAACTTGGCACACATCGATATTGGATTGAGTGAATTGGGCATGAAAAATCGCACACAAACTCTGGAAACCCTGCGGTCAGAATTTGCTAAATTACCAGGAGTAGCGCCTAATATTGGCGGGTTTATTTCTCATCGAATGGATGAAGTTTTATCAGGAGTTAGGAGTCAAATTGCTGTCAAAATATTTGGTTCTGACTTAGAACAACTCCGCAATATTGGGGCACAAGTTGAGGAGCAAATGAAAACGATTCCGGGGATTGTAGACTTGCAACTAGAGCCTCAAGTACCTATTCAACAAATTCAAATTAAATTTGATCGTCAAGCTGCTGGACGATATGGTTTAAAAGTAGGACAACTTTCCGAAATCATTGAAACTGCACTCAATGGACAAGTCGTTTCCCAGGTTTTGGAGGGGCAGCAAACGTTTGACCTTGTTGTATGGTTGAAGCCTGA
>CADCTM010000396.1 GCA_902805485.1 uncultured Coleofasciculus sp.
GTTGACTGTAAGCCTTAACAAGATTATCAGCGATCGCTGGTGATGCTCTTAGAGGATTTTGGCGGGGAGTCCTTAGCGAAATGGATGCAGGAATCACCCCAAGCCTATTGCCCTCTTCCCTTAGCCAAATTCTTGAGCCTCGCGTTCGCGATTACAGAAATCTTAGGCAGAATTCACGCTGCCAATGTTATCCACAAAGACATTAACCCAGGCAATATTGTCCTCAATCCAAACACCGAGGTTGTCAAACTTATCGACTTTGGCATTTCCACCCAATTCACCCGCACTAACCCGACATTTAAGAATCCCAATGTTTTACAAGGCACCTTAGCCTACATGTCGCCCGAGCAAACCGGAAGGATGAACCGAACTCTGGATTATCGCACAGATTTTTACTCTCTAGGTATCACCTTCTACGAACTGCTCACAGGGCAACTGCCGTTTACGACGACAGATATTCTGGAACTGGTGCATTGTCATATTGCCAAGCCGCCTATTCCACCGCATCAGGTGAATGCACAAATACCAATAGCCGTTTCAGGCATCATCATGAAGTTGATGGCAAAGAATGCTGAACAGCGCTATCAGAGTGCCTGGGGACTCAAAGCTGATTTGGAAGAATGTTTACGACAGTTAGAAACAACGGGTGAGATTGCCACGTTTCAATTAGGTAATCAAGACATCTCTGAGAAGTTTCAAATCCCGCAAAAACTGTATGGGCGAGAAGCAGAAGTTCAGACGTTACTAACTGAATTTGAGCGAATAGCTACAGGGCAGGCAAAGGGAGCAGAATTAATGTTGGTCGCAGGCTATTCCGGTGTCGGCAAGTCAGCACTAGTCCAAGAGATTTATAAACCGATTACCGAAAAGCGCGGTTATTTCCTAAATGGTAAATTTGACCAGTTACAGCGCAATATTCCCTACTCGGCTGTCGTCAGTGCCTTTGCTGGATTAGTACGGCAACTCTTGAGCGAACCGGAAGACCAATTGCAACAATGGCGGAACAAGCTCTTAATAGCGTTGGGAAGCAACGGACAGATTATTATCAATGTCATTCCTGAAGTAGAACTGATTATTGGTAAGCAAGCACTTATACCCGATGTGGGAGCAACTGAGGCTCAGAATCGTTTTAATCGAGTTTTTCAAAAGTTTATCAGGGTGTTCTGTTCGCCAGAACATCCCTTGGTTATCTTTCTCGACGATCTACAGTGGGTAGACTCGGCAACCCTCAAGTTAATCGAGTTGATGATGACGGATGCAGATACGCAATGTTTGTTTCTGATGGGAGCGTATCGGGATAATGAGGTTAACTCAACGCATCCGTTAATGATGGCACTTGAGCAATTAAGAAAAACCAGAGCAACCGTTAATCAGATTGTGCTAGCACCTCTAGGACTGGAGGCTATCGCACAATTGATTGCCGATACATTACATCGTGAACTCAGTACAGTCAAATCCTTAGCAGAATTGGTAGTGCGGAAAACAGAAGGAAATCCCTTTTTTGTTAATGAGTTTCTCAAAACGCTGTACACCGAAAACTTACTGACCTTTGATTTTGAGTATCTAAGCTGGCGATGGGATATTGCTCAGATTGAGTCAAAAAATATCACTGAGAATGTGGTAGAGTTGATGATTTGTAAGTTGAAAAAACTTCCCTATATCACGCAACAAATCTTAGAACTAGCCGCTTGTATTGGTGCTAATTTTGACTTAACTACTCTCTCTATTATTAGTAAAAAAACACCCAGAGAAGTTTTTTCAGAGCTAGTGGTAGCAGCGCAGTCTGGCTTGATATTGACCATATCCGAATTGGATGAACAGCTATTAGTCCAGGATTATAAATTCCTCCACGACCGAGTACAACAGGCAGCATACGCCTTAATTGATGAGGCGCATAAACAAGCAGTTCATCTACAAATTGGTTGCAATCTCCTCGAAAAAATGTTACTAGAGCGCTTATCAGAGCGGCTATTTGAAATTGTCGATCATCTGAATTATGGGATTGATCTGGTCACCGCTCAACCCGAACGAGACGAAATTGCCAGATTAAATTTAATCGCAGGTCAGAAAGCCAAAGCAGCGATTGCCTATAGTATGGCTCAAAAATATTTAGCCACAGGGAGCGAATGGCTGGCAGCTTCGAGCTGGCAAACCAACTATGACCTGACCTTAGATTTATATTCAGAAACAACAGAAGTCGCGTACTTGTGTGGCGAGTTTGAGCAGGTAGAATCCTGGGTAGCAATTGTTCTACAAGAAGCTAAAACGGTTCTCGATACCGTGAAAGCTTACGAAGTCAAAATTCAAACTGACATGGCGCAGGGTCAGCCCTTGAAAGCAATTGATACTGGCTTGCAAGTTTTACAGCAATTTGGGATCAGTTTTCCTGAAAAGCCGAGTCAGGCAGATATTGATCTTGAACTAGACACGATCACATCCCTCCTCAGTGAAAAGCCGATTGGAGACTTGTTCCATTTGCCTCAAATGACTGAGCCGGACAAGTTGGCGGCGATGCGAATCCTATCAAGCATTGCGGTTGCTGCCCATATAGCTGCTCCTTATTTGCTGCCTCTACTTGTGTCTAAACAGGTCAATTTGTCAATCCAATATGGCAATACGTTTGTATCTTCCTTTGCGTATGCCTTCTATGGATTAATTCTTTGTGGGATGGTCGGAAATATAAAGTCTGGGTACGAGTTTGGACAGCTTGCTCTCAGGCTGTCGTCAAAGCAGAATAATCCTTCACTCAGAGCTAGAACATTGCTGCTTGTAA
>CADCTM010000397.1 GCA_902805485.1 uncultured Coleofasciculus sp.
AGTTCAAAAAAATGTTCCAGACCAATAGGTTTAACCATACAGCAATTAGCGTGCAACTCATCAACTTTAAAAATATGCATTGAAGTCGTTGAATTCGTTAGCACAACCACAGGAACCAAACTTAGTTCTGGATCAGTTTTAATCATTGCTAATACTTCAAAATCATTCAATTTAGTTGGAAAATCGCTTGCTCAATATCAGGCAAAGCATGAATTTATTGTTGATATTGTTTTAGATATTTTTCTTCAAAACACGAGTCTACTAATTCATCTCCCAGCGTCCTGTGCCATCCCTCCACCACCGCTTGCGCGACAACCTTTCCTTGACCAGGCAACAACCGATAAAATAAAACGCGGTCAGCTTGGAGTACTTATTGTAATTCGGTGACAAAGGTAAGTGAATAACTAAATCTTCAGGATAGATAAATTCAGCAAAACTCAAATTCATCAACTGCGCTTCGGTATAGCCTAACATCTGGCAAAAATCCTGATTAACTTGCATCAATTGTCCATCAGGAGCCGTCAGGGCAATACCAATAGGAGCTTGGGTGAGAATTTGACGCAAGTGTTCCTCACTTTTTCGTAATGATTCCTCCGCTTGTCTGCGCTCAGTCACGTCCAAGAAAATTCCCTGAGTACCGATAGTTGCCCCTGTAACGTTGCGGATGGGCGCTTTAATAACGCGAACATCAATCATTTTGTCGGCAAGGGGTGCTTGATGATGTTCAATAATATGTATAACGTTTATCGTTTGGATAACCTGTTCATAATTATTCGCATACTTTTGAGCTAATTCTTGAGGATAAAGAGCGTAAATCGTCTCGCCAAGAGATTCATTTAATCATTTGTCGAGTGTGGAGAGAAACACTTGAGTGGCAAACGTTATCCGACTGTCTCGATCTTTGCCTTATAAGTTTAGTGGTAGGACATCCGCTAAGGCTTGAAAGTAGGCAAGGTTTTCGTTTGCTTGGTATTGATTAATCTCACGCTGAAGCTGTGCGTTTTTTTGAAGCTGACGCCATAAAGCAATTTGCGAGCTGAGTGCCAAAAATGAGATTACTAACACATTCCCAACTAATCAGCCATTCCCCCTAAAGTTTAGTGAATCTAAGGGCACCATGAAGAAAAAATTCTCGTCTTAACTAAATCATTAAATATATTGCAGGGCTGTCGGCTTGCCGCCAGAGCTGACATCTTCTCATACAAGCTGAATTGCTCAAAGGAAACAGAACTTCAAGAGCCAGACCCTAATATCGCTATACTTCCAATTGAGACCCTTATTTATTTTTTGAGTTTAGTGGGGGCAGATCATATATGACGACATCCTATGCAACCTCTTCTGCCAGAGCCGAAATGAGCGAACTCCGGCGTCTGAAAACCCTACTGCCGCCCGAATTGCAGAGCTGGGTTATGGTGGAAGGAACGACCGAGGTTAATCCCCCCCTGCTCCGCAGTGAAGAAATTGGCAGGGATGAGGTGGAGATTCAAATTGACTTGGTGAAATGGGAACAACTAGCCCTAGACCAGCGCAACTTGCTATTTTGGCACGAAGTCGCCCGAATTCAAAATGACACCATTTCCAAAGATGGCTGGGAAATGGCTGCGCTTGCCATTGGTTTAGGCGGTGCTGTAGGTGAACTTTGGGTACAAGATGGCCTGCTGCTGATCTTGGCGTTGGGGCTGTGTGGCGTTTCCGGTTGGCGACTGTATCAAAAAAACAACGGGGAGAAAAACTTCAAGGCAGCGACAGAGGCGGACGAAAAAGCGATCGCCCTTGCGACTCGCTTCGGTTACACCCTCCCCAATGCCTATAAAAGTCTCGGCAGTGCTTTGAAAACCTTAATTGAATTAACACCCAGTCGTCGCCAACGGAGTAAGTATGAAGCAAGGCTTTCTGCCCTAAAGCGTAGTGCTTCTCAAGCCAAGGCAAAAGTAAAAGCCAAACGTGAAGAGCCAGATTATAGCTGACAAAAAGCGCTTGATACAGTTAAAGTAAGCCCACGTCTCACGAACGTGGGTTTAAATCAAACTTGAAAATCTTCAAGCGCTCAATACGCCTAAATCATGATTTAAGCGAAAGGTATGGCGAAGTTGAAGGTTGTGAGACACAATGTTGGTCAGACAATAGGTTACAACTGAGTACCAAGACTTTATGGTTGACCCAGTGCCCGAAGCAAGTTTAGAGGCAATGTTCTCCAACGAGACTGCCATTATGCAGTTACCAGTCCGCTTGGCTGGGCCTGAAGCTGTGGCGTTTAAAGAAAATTGCCACCAGATGCTGCAAGGCAATACTGTTCCCAAAAAACTCATTTTTGATTTCAGCCAAACGACGTTTATCGACAGCAGCGGCATCGGCGCCCTAGTGAGCAATCACAAAACCACCCGAGGGAAAGACGTTGAAATGGTACTCCGAGACGTACGTCCTCAGGTAATGGCTGTGCTGGAAATGACAGCGCTAGACAAGGTGTTGAAAATTGAGGCACAGGAGGGAATTAGTCGAGTCGCGACAAACCGCGCCGAGAAGCAGCTACCAACAACTCACCCTTCAGTACAATCTTCAGTGAAGCGAATGCTCGATGTGGTGGGGGCAATTGTGGGCTTGGGCATTACTGCCGTTGCTTTGGTGCCAATTGCGATCGCAATAAAACTCAATAGTCCAGGTCCGATCTTATTCGGTCAAACTCGCTTGGGTTGGATGGGAAAGCGGTTTACGATTTGGAAATTCCGCTCGATGTACATTGATGCGGAAGAAAGACTCAAAGAACTGCTTGCTCAAAATCAACAATCCGATGGGAAGACCTTCAAAATGGAAAATGATCCTAGGATTACACCAGTCGGGAAAATTTTACGGAAAACCAGTTTGGATGAGCTACCTCAGTTTTGGAATGTCCTCAAAGGCGAGATGAGTCTAGTCGGCACTAGACCCCCAACGCCTAATGAAGTTGACATTTATGAGGTTCCGGAATGGCAACGCCTAGATGTCAAACCTGGTATGACGGGCGAGTGGCAGGTAAATGGGCGGTCTTCGATCAAAAACTTTGAAGACATCATTAAACTGGATTTACGCTACCAAAAAAACTGGAGCTTAGTCTACGATCTCAAGCTCATCATCAAAACAATCTTGGTTGTCCTTCGTAAAGATAGTGGCGCTGTTTAAAAAAACTTGGAACCAGCTTTGGTTCATGCAAAATGAAAAACCACTCAAAGAATCTCGTCTTCAGGTACAGACAGACTTAAATGCTGTACCTGAAGTCTTACAGTGGTTCGAGCAATTCACTTCCCCACTGCTGCCTCAGCAATTTTGTGGGGAGTGTCAACTGGCATTGGTAGAAGGGTTCACAAACGCCGTTCGTCACGCTCATCATCATCTACCATCCACAACCCCGGTTGAGCTTGAGTTACACTTGTTTCCTCGCTACCTAGAAATGCGGGTTTGGGATCGAGGAGAACCTTTTGATTGGCAAGGAAAGCTTAAATCCCTCTGCCAGGAGGATATTGATCCATTAGAGAAAGAAGGCGGCAGAGGGTTAATATTTATGCACCACTTGACGGACGAGCTTTCTTACATTCGGCTTACTGACAATCGCAATTGTCTACTGATGCGAAAACGGCGCTAAATTTCAGCAACAGCTCGTTCAATCAAGCGCCGTGCTAAGGTTTGAGTCCCAGTATGCTCAAAATAGTTCGTAGATACATCCAGAAAAGCTCCTAGATAATCTACCTTATCATCGGCAATTTGAACAAACCCTTGCAGGTTAGTGGTAACTTTTTGGGGTGTTAATGCTTTCGAGGCAACAAAGTTACCCATCCAACCTTTAACCGAGTCAAAACTTTGACCAATAAAGTTTAACTTGCTCCCAGAATCACTGCCTGGGATTGAGTCGCTAATACTGCCGAATGTCGGATTTTGTTCTAAATCTTTAGGACCAAGACCCGAAATAATCGATTGCGCCTGCATGATAAAGTTCGGTCCAAGAGGAATCAAACCATCAAAACAAACCAATGCCGTCATCCGCATCAAATTCTCGCCACTGTATTCGCCCAAAGACGCCACAAAGTCCCCAATACTATCACCAGGGATGCCGTTAATTTGGCAGAATGCCACTAACTCCACGACAAGTTTTAAACACAAATCAATGGTCTGTGCTTTGTCAGGTTTTGGGGTAATTGCGTTTAATAAACCTCCCATCAGCGGAATTTTGCCACCAACCTTGTTCGCCAGCGCCGCCGCACCAAGGGCATAATCTGTCTTGTCAACCGTTTGATAAAGCCACATCGCCCTTTGGTAGCCTTGAGACCGATCATTAAACAAATAAACAGCCCGATCGCCTATTTGTTGAATAATTGATTCATCTGTTTCACCTGTTACGGCGCGAATCGTATTCTCAAAACCCACCAAATTATTCCACTCACCAGGAATCACAAAATCAAGCGATCGCAGTGCCATCGTGGTGATATTGCTGGTTGGCAGATCATCAACGAGTTGAAAAATTGATTTGCTCACGCACAAACTCCTTATTTTTGTTTTGTTATTTATCTGTTGCTAATGACTACTAATTACTGAAGTTTAGAAAGACCATTCAGGTCAAACTTTTGGAGCCAAGCTTCCTTATCCAAAGATGGGTCAGTCGATCTCACCGTAACCTGGTAACGATCGTTTACAAGAATGCTAGTTTGCATCGTGCCAAGCGTTGCTGCTGGATAACCCGCAATTTTTTTCGTACTTTGCTGGAATTTTGCTGCCGCTGCTGGGCTGCTTTTTGTATCAAAGATTGTTAATGTTGCAACTTCTTTGCCAGCTTTTTTCAACTTAGCTTGAGAAGTGCCCTTTTTCTCCTGAGTATAAACACGCTCATACCCACCACCACCTTTCGGGAAGTATTTGTTAAAACTAGCGCCTTGAGTGGCATCCTTAACCACTGCCTGACCGCTTTTCTTCTGGCTGCTTTCCTGTTGTGCCTGATCGAAACGACTGGTAGGTTGCGAGGCGCAGGACGTTACTAGCAACAGGAGGCTCAAGAGCAAGGGAGCCAAAATTTTACGTAAACGGGGCATAATCATAGTCTTCTCCTTAAATAATTAGAGGTTCCTTCCAATTCTGGCTTACTGGTTGCAGAAAGCGGATCACTCTGAAGTCACATCACCAAAGCTTGACAAGAATGCTTATGATTAAGAATCGCGCTGGCTAAAGAATAATATAGAAGCGAGCGCTCTACAGTGCATCGTGGCAAGTCTACAGATTAGGAAAGAGTGTCGTTCTCACAATTAAAACCTTGCTTCCGCTCAGGGTATTTCCGGTTAAAGAACCCCAAAAGCTTACAAGTGGTGAATTTGTGCCAGTGACATCAGGGTGTAGCTGTAATTATTCCTCTACAGATACTTAACCAATTTGAGCGTTTTTAGCCCAGTTAAGGAATCTTCAAACACATGAACGCGGACATAAGGCTAGCCTGGATAGACAATCCCAAAAACCAGGTAAGTCTCTACTACTCAGATGGCAACCTCAAGCTATGCACATTCTGATCTATTCCTATAACTACCATCCAGAGCCGATTGGGATTGCCCCCCTAATTACGGAACTCGCAGAAGGTTTGGTAAAAAGGGGGCACAGCGTTCGCGTAGTAACGGGTATGCCCAACTATCCTCAACGTCGGATTTATGAAGCCTACCGGGGCAAGCTATACCTCACCGAACTAACCAATGGTGTGGCGGTACAGCGGAGTTTTGTTTGGGTTCGCCCAAAACCAACCTTGCTCGATCGCTTATTACTAGAGGTAAGCTTTGTCGTTACTAGCTTTGTTCATGCCCTGCGAGGCAAGCGCCCGGATGTCATTTTCATCACCGTCCCCCCTCTCCCCGTTTGTGTTCCAGCGGCGCTGTTGGGCTGGTTACACCGCACTCCGATTGTTTTAAATCTCCAAGATATTTTGCCAGAAGCAGCAGTTCACGTCGGCTTAATTAAAAACCCTAAGTTGATTCGGATTTTTGAAGCCTTGGAAAGATTTGCTTACCGCACAGCAACGAGGACGAGTGTCATTGCGGATGATTTTGTCGAACACTTGCACGGCAAAGGAGTTCCTGATCATAAAATTGTCCAGATTCCCAACTGGGTTGATGTCAATTTCATCCGTCCTCTACCAAAAGAACACAATCAATTTCGTACTACCCATCAACTCACTGATAAATTTGTTGCCCTCTACTCCGGTAACATTGCCCTGACTCAAGGCTTAGAAACCGTAATTGAGGCGGCAACTCGCCTGTGTCATCTTCCCGACATTGCCATTGTAATTGTGGGAGAAGAGGCTGCTTTGGAGCGTTTGCAGCAGTATTGTGAATGTTGTGGAGCCAATAACGTAATCTTATTGCCCCTTCAACCCCGCCAAGACCTGCCAGAAATGTTAGCGGCAGCAGACATTGGGCTAGTGGTACAAAAACATAACGTGATTTCCTTCAATATGCCCTCTAAAATTCAAGTACTGATGGCAAGTGGTCGTGCCCTCGTTGCGTCTGTTCCGACCACAGGCTCTGCTGCTAGGGCTGTTGAACATAGCGGCGGCGGCATCATTGTCCCTCCAGAAAATCCAGAGGCACTGGCGGCGACAATTTTGGAGTTGTATCATCATCCAGAGCAAGTAAAAATGCTCGGTGAACGCAGTAGAGAGTACGCCCTGAAAAACTACACCCTAGAGCAAGCCCTCGACCAGTATGAAAAACTCTTTTCTACTGTTCAAAACCGTTGAGCTAAAATGGGGATAGAACATAGTCTCCTGTTTGATGTTGCATACAAGGAGTTTTTTGAGTGATGCGTGATCAGGTTTTGACCTGGTTAGCAGATAACGTTCCTGCTTCTCGGCTTCAGCATATTTTAGGTGTTGAGGAAATGTCTGTTGAGCTGGCGGACTTTTATCATCTTGATGTGGAAAAGGCGGCTCAAGCGGGCTTGATGCACGACCTGGCAAAGTACTTTAAGCCAAATTTGTTATTGCAGATGGCGAGGGATGAGGGTATCGAAGTTGATCCTGTCTGTGAATCAACGCCTCATCTGTTACACGCTGATGTGAGTGCAATTGTTGCAAGAGATAAATTTGGCATAAGAGATGAAGCGGTGTTGGAAGCGATCGCTCTTCATACTTTAGGTCGTCCCGGCATGAGTGAGTTGAGCTGTGTTGTATTCATCGCTGACACTCTAGAACCAGGGCGAGGGAATACACCAGAGTTGGAAGCACTGCGGCAAGTAAGTCAGCAAGACCTACATAAAGCCGTTTGGCTTACTTGCGATTATTGCCTAAAATTCCTGTTGGATAGCCGTTGCCTGATTCACCCCCGCACGATTTCAACTCGAAATTGGGCGGTCAATCTGTCAAGCCAGAAAGCTCCCCCAGTTAACCGTCCTATAGATCCTGTAGTGTCATTTTAATATGGGAAGTGTCGATGGGAAATTAGGAGAAACTGCGATCGCTTGCTTTGACGATTTCGTTTTATGTCTTGTTTTGAACAAGGAAATTAAGATTTGATGAGAGATCAATATAAAATGCCTTCTACTTTAATTGCTACGGATGCCAAAAAACTTGATAACAGCAACGACGTGGTGATGACCATCGCTGAAGCTGCTGATGATCGCAAAGCTGAGGAGATCGTGATTCTGCGGGTGGCAGAGGTGTCTTACTTAGCAGATTACTTCGTGATTGTAACGGGCTTTTCTAAAGCGCAAGTCAGAGCGATTGCCCAGTCGGTTGAACAGAAGGTAGAAACCGAGTGGCAACGGCTGCCTCTACGCACTCAAGGGCAATCTGAGGGCAGTTGGGTTGTTCAGGATTACGGCGATGTGATTGTTCACATCTTGCTACCTCAAGAGCGGGAGTTTTATAATCTGGAAGCATTTTGGGGACACGCGGAAAAAATTGAATTTCAGGCGTCCTAACCGCTAAGTGACTAAAAAAATGATGGAATCTTCTGTTGCTGTCTGTCCCGTTCCAGATGAACAACAACCGATTAATCAGTTCCAGGAGTTACAAGACTCTTGGTTCTTTGGTTGGGTGAAGCTGGATCTGAAAAGCTATATTATGAAGCTGGCTTGGGTCTGGGGATGGAGCTGGCTCGTTGCTGGTCCCTTGGCAGCGGCGAGCTTTACACCAAAGAAGTATTTCGTGCATTTTATGCTTTGTGGTGGAGCGGGGGCAGGCGTGTTTTTGGCGTTGACCTTGCTGCGGCTTTATTTAGGTTGGTCGTATGTACGCGATCGCTTATTAAGGGAGAGAATATTCTATGAAGAGTCAGGCTGGTATGACGGTCAAACCTGGACAAAGCCCTTGTCCGTTTTAACACGCGATCGCCTAATTGTTTCTTATCAAGTCCAACCGATTCTGCAACGCATAAAGCGGACGTTTGGTATTCTAGTTTTATTTGTTTTCGGTGGTAGTCTAATTTGGAATTTATTTTAAACTTGATGCCGTCAGTCCGATTCCTAAAGTGTCCTGTTGGCACGTCAATTATCCTATCCCCTTCTAGGGTTAAATTTTGACCCATGATGAAACGGGAAAAACGCACATCTGCACCAGCCATAGAAGTCCGTTTACTACGGGAAGGCATTGTCGAATCAATCCATCAAGTTCAAGCGACTGTCTGTGATGGCAAGGGACGGGTTCTCGCTGTTGCTGGCAATGCCGAATCTTCTAGTTTTATTCGTTCAGCACTCAAACCGTTTCAGGCACTGGCGGTTACTACCACGGGTACACTGGAACGTTATAAGCTCAACGACCGTGACTTAGCAATTATTTGTAGTTCCCACCAAGGTACAGTTGAACAAGTCCGACAGGTGTTTAATATCCTTTGGCGTAGTGATGTTGACCCGTCAGCCCTTCAATGTCCCATTCCAGAAGGAAAGCAAAGCCGCTTACAGTACAACTGTTCTGGAAAACACGCCGGAATGTTAGCTGTGTGTCAGCAACGGCAGTGGCCGCTTAATAATTATTTGAACTTTAACCATCCTGTACAAGAGTTGGTTTTGAGCCTGGTGGCTGAGTTGATGCGGATGCCAGGGCAAGAGTTGATTCGCGCCCATGATGACTGTGGTGCGCTTACTTATTTTGTGCAGTTAGGTCAAATGGCAAGGTTGTATGCTCTGTTGGCTTCCGGTGAAAATTTGGGGATGGAACGGATTGTCCGCGCTATGACTCATCATCCAACGATGGTCGCAGGAGAAGGGGCGTTTGATACAGAATTAATGAGAATGTCTGAAGGTGAGCTTGTCAGTAAAGCCGGGGCAGAAGGCGTTCAATGTATCGGTCGCATCGGCGAAGGTCTGGGGATGGCGATAAAAGTGATGGACGGCACGAAACGGGCGAAGAATGCCGTTGCCATCCACTTGCTGAGGCAAATGGGCTGGATTACTCCTGCTTTGGCAGAAACTTTGGCAGAAAAGTTTATGAAACTCAGTAACTTCAAGCGTTTAGAGGTGGTTGGTGAACTTTCTATGTTGTAAAGGTTGTCAATTTTTTAATATCAGGTTATAGTAAGAAAAGCGACGCGGGATAGAGCAGCCTGGTAGCTCGTCGGGCTCATAACCCGAAGGTCGGTGGTTCAAATCCGCCTCCCGCCACCAAATTGAAGATAAACGAAGCCCTGTAATCAGTAATGATTACAGGGCTTTGTTTTATGCTGATTACAACGATGAAATTAATCGACATTCGATTCATCTTGGCATGATTTTTTCTCTCGAGGTAATGCTCCTGTGCGACTCTATCCGAGCTTATTCTCGTTCGATTCAAACGATATTGATATGTTTTAGCGATCGCTCCACTAACCAAAAATGGGAAGTATGCCCAGCGAGGATTAGCATGGAGAGAGGTATATGTACTCGCGCCAGCTATAAAGCAGCGAGTCTTGGTGGGAGTAGCATTCGGGAGAAAGAGATGACGGTGAAATTGCGGCGTCCTGTTTTGGTGGGAGGAGTTGCTTTATCATTTGCACTGTGGCTTTGGCAAAGTCTTCACCACTCAGTCGTACAGTTGGGTGAGTTTGGCGTATTAGGTGCGGTTGCGGTTGGTACTGGGTTATGGTTTTTTCAGCAGAAAACGTCTAAAAATATTGATTTTTCGTCCGAGTCGTTGCTTGTAAACCGGGAAACCGTGTCCAACGCGATCGCACAAACTGAAACTCTGATTAATCAGCTAGAAACTGAGGCAAATAATCATGAGGCAATTAGCCAGTTACGACAACAACTTACCGCACTAACGACCCAGTTAGATCGAAAAGAGATACAGTTGGCGGTTACGGGCGGCAAGAGCGTTGGTAAAACGAGCTTAAGACAAATTTTAGAGTCTAGCTGGTTGCCTCAACAGCAACAATGCCTCAGCCTGAAAGAAACAGCCGCATTATTTGTTGGTAGTGATACGAATGCTGAGATAGAAACTGCTGCTAAGGATGTTGCTTTAGCTTCAGATTTGGTTTTATTTGTTACCGCTGGTGATTTAACCGATACTGAGTTTCAAACCTTACAGCAACTGAGAGCAACTAATCAGCGAATCCTGCTAATCTTGAACAAGCAAGACCAGTTTTTACCAACAGAAAGAGCAACGGTTTTGCAACAGTTGCGAACTCGGATGATGGGGCAATTGGTAGCAGAAGATGTCGTAGGAATTGCTTCTTCTCCTGCACCTGTGAAAGTACGGAAACATCAGCACGATGCTTCGGTGCAAGAATGGATCGAACCGCAACAACCGGATTTGGTGGCATTAAGCGATCGCTTAACGCAAATCCTAACTCAAGAAAGGCAGCAATTAGTTTGGGCAACTACCCTCAGAGCAACGGCAGCGCTGAAAGCTGAGGTGAAGACACAGTTAAATAACATAAGACGCGATCGCGCTTTACCGATTATTGAACAGTATCAATGGATTGCAGCAGCGGCAGCTTTTGCTAACCCAGTCCCTGCATTAGATTTACTTGCAACAGCGGCAATTAGTGGTCAGTTAGTTATCGAGTTGGGTGAAATTTATCAACAAAAGTTTTCCCTCCAACAAGCCCAAACAACTGCAAAAACTTTGGGCAGTTTGATGCTAAAACTAGGATTAGTCGAGCTTTCCACTCAAACCATTAGTGGCGTTCTTAAAAGTAATGCCTTTACCTACGTTGCCGGTGGAGCCGTGCAAGGAGTTAGCGCTGCGTATCTAACCAGATTAGCGGGTTTGAGTCTGATTGAGTACTTCCAGGAGCAAGATACCGCAACTGAGCAATTGTTCAATTTTGAGCGCTTTGGGCAAAAGCTACAAATGGTATTTCAGCAAAATCAACGAACAGCTTTTTTGCATAATTTTGTTAAAACCACAGTCGGGCGTATTTTGCCAAAATCCGGATCACTTGACTTAACTAATTCTGAGACAGCGACAACCGCTATTTGAGGAGGATATCGCTCTTTTAGCTGTGTATTGTGTGGGTTAGGCGTAGCCGTAACCCACAAAATGCTGTAATCCTATGTGATCATAGATAGGCTAGCATT
>CADCTM010000398.1 GCA_902805485.1 uncultured Coleofasciculus sp.
ATCTGTCTGATGATGGACGTTTTGCACATAATAGTTGGGATAACCTTCGGTCAGAATTTCTGGAGAGAATTCTTGATGCCGCTTCTGGTTAGCACGTTCCCAAATTTTGGGCATATCCAGCCAAACTACTGGGTAGTAACGGAAGAAGTCATCCCAAGGGTTATCAAATAGCAACGCGGATGGATACACACCTTGTTCAGCATCTTGCCAATCGGTTTCGAGGATCTGATTGAGCCGTTGCTGTATTTGTAGCAAAATCTTTGGCTCAATCGGTTTTGTCTTCAGCTCATTAACAGGAGGATGAATGAGATTCAGCAGTTGCGAACTAAGGGTTTTGTGAGTCAACCCAAAGATGCTTTTGCCTTGCTGAAAAGTTTGATAAGTCAGCTTAGTTAAAGTGTCGGACATGGAAATTGCTTGACTTGGTTGAATCTGTTACAACGTATTGTTAATAATTGTAACGAATAAATCAAGAGCGATTCATAACCAAAAGGTAGAGTTGGTGGGAAATGGGGTTTACTGTTGCCAATCAAAAACCTTGCCCAAAAAAAGCCACCCCTAGAGGTGGCTGATACGTTATAGGTTGCTAATCGCCAAGATTAACAATCGTAGTAGAGAGCAAACTCATAAGGATGAGGGCGCAAGCTCATTGGAATCACTTCATTGTCAAGTTTGTAGGTGATCCAAGTCTTGATCAAGTCTTCCGTAAACACACCCGGTTCCGTTAAGAAGGCATGGTCATGTTCGAGTGCTTCCAAAGCATCCTGTAGAGACGCTGGGGTAGAAGGAATCTTGCTCAACTCTTCAGGGGACAAGTCATAGATGTCCACATCCAGTGATTCACCTGGGTCAATTTGGTTCTTGATGCCATCTAAACCCGCACACAGCATTGCCGCAAAGGCAAGGTAAGGATTAGAAGTCGCATCAGGACAACGGAACTCCAAGCGCTTCGCTTTCGGGTTGGTGCCAGAAAGGGGGATACGGACTGAGGCAGAACGGTTTCCTTGAGAATACGCTAGGTTCACAGGTGCTTCAAAACCAGGCACTAAGCGCTTGTAAGAGTTTGTTGTGGGGTTGGTCAACGCTAGCAGTGCAGGAGCGTGTTTGAGAATGCCACCGATGTAATGCAGCGCCATTTGACTCAATCCAGCGTACTTATCGCCAGCAAACAGCGGTTGTCCGTCATTCCAGATGGACTGGTGGGTGTGCATCCCAGAACCGTTGTCGTTAAACACTGGCTTCGGCATAAAGGTGATGGTTTTGCCGTACTTCTTACCGACGTTTTTGATCACATATTTGTAAGTCATCAACCAGTCGGCAGCTTCAATTAATCTGCCAAACTTGAAGCCTAGTTCGCATTGACCGCCTGATGCCACTTCATGGTGATGCTTTTCAATTGGTACGCCACACTTTGCCATTGTCAGCAGCATTTCTGTTCGCATATCTTGCGAGGTATCTGTCGGCGCAACGGGGAAGTAACCTTCTTTGTAACGTGGTTTGTAACCGAGGTTGCCGCCTTCTTCTTTTTTGCCAGAATTCCAACGACCTTCTACTGAGTCGATATGGTAATAACCTTCGTGTTGGTTTTGGTCAAAGCGAACATCATCAAAGATGAAGAATTCCGCTTCTGGACCGAAGAAAGCTGTATCACCAATACCTGTAGAGATTAGGTAGTCTACTGCTTTTTGGGCAATGACACGGGGGCAACGGCTGTAAGGCTCACCGGTTCTCGGTTCTACGATGCTACAGATGACGCTTAACGTCGGTTCTGCCATGAACGGGTCGATCCAGGCTGTTGTTGGATCGAGTACCATTGCCATGTCGGATTCATTGATGGCTTTCCAACCCCGAATACTAGAACCGTCGAATGGTACTCCGTCTGTGAAGCTGCTTTCATCAATCTGGTTTTGGAACATCGAGAGGTGCTGCCAGATTCCTGGCAAATCGATGAACTTTAGGTCAATAATTTGGATGTTGTTTTCTTTGACGTAGTTCAGGAACTCTTGCGGGGTTTGGAACATTGGGATGGACTCCTTAATCTCTAAAAAAATCTATTGCTCCAGGAAACGGGTTCAGCCATTCAACGATAAGCACCCATAGTCGATGAACCGATCACTTGAGGGGACACAAGTCATTATGCTCTCAAGTTGGAATACGGCAACTGGCTTACTTACTACTGACCCAGATATGGACAGTTGTTTGCGTCCACCAAGTAGCGACAAGCTTTTGTCTATCCAAATCAATTGTGACGGTGTGATCGCTCACTCCGGCTTAGTTTGAAGAAGGCTTGCTCTTCATCCATCGGTATGCGCTGTACCTGACTCATCCTATGGAGAGAAAGTAGGCATTTTTGTATCAATCATTACAGAATCTCATTTAGTAATCTGGAGTCTGCCAAACAAAGTTTAATAATGTAACAAATTTTACTCAAGATTGCTAGATACACTCATCAGACTTTAAAATTGTATCAATTGCTACAGTTTATTTGAGGGGGAAGCATGACTTCTAATTTTAGTGCTAATGACTTTGAGCGGCAGGAAGCATTTGACTATCGACCAGGGCAACGGGTGGAACTGAAAGCCAGTCCTGGTGTAGTAGATGTCATCGCTGAATACGATCCAATGCTGGTGCCTCCCATCTGGTTAGTCAATGACCCCAAACCGCGATATGGTCACGAGTTGAACCTGCTGCCACAGCCAGCTAGAGGCATGAGTTGGTTAAGATTATCCAAGCGTCCCTCAGTGGGACATCCAGCTCGAAAT
>CADCTM010000399.1 GCA_902805485.1 uncultured Coleofasciculus sp.
ATATATCGTATCCCTACTAGTAGATCTTTGACTACGATGCAATTAGGTGCTTGCGATTGGAAGATGGATGAATACAACTCAACGGTCTGCACAAACCCGTTCTCGTTTGCTCAACCCCTAAATCTCCTCATCCTCACGCTTTGCTCCGGTCGCTCCGGCTTAAAAAGGGGGACTTTGAGAAATACCGATTTTCTCGTTAAAAATGAGACTTCTATGGGATTCTCCCCCCTTTTTCAAGGGGGGGTTGGGGGATCTTCTTTGCAACCCACGGGTAAATATAGAGGTTGTAAAGACTCCTAACGCCTACTTGGGTCCCATTCCCACAGTTCCAGCATAAATTGCGCGATCGCCTAATTCATCTTCAATCCGCAACAGACGATTATATTTCGCCACCCGTTCACTACGGCACAAGGAACCGGTCTTAATTTGACCAGCACGAGTTGCCACTGCTAAATCAGCAATTGTTGTATCTTCAGTTTCCCCTGAACGATGACTAATTACTGAACGGAAACCATTACGAGTTGCCAAATCAATCGTTTCCAACGTTTCCGTAAGCGTTCCAATTTGATTAAGCTTAATCAAAATCGAGTTGCCCGCTTTTTGCTCAATTCCTCGTTGCAAGCGGATGCGGTTCGTCACAAACAAGTCATCTCCCACCAACTGAATGCGGGAACCCAACTTATCAGTTAATAACTTCCAATTCTCCCAATCTTCCTCATGCAATCCATCTTCAATGGAAACAATCGGATATTGCGAGACTAACCCACCCAAATAATCAACAAACTCCGCCGGGGAATGAGCCGCGCCATCATAGACATATTGACCTTCTTTGTAAAACTCACTCGCCGCCACATCCATCGCCAACGCGACTTCTTCCCCTGGCTTATACCCAGCCTGTTCTATTGCGGCAATTAGCAATTCCAGCGCTGCTTGATTTGACTCCAAATTTGGGGCAAAACCACCTTCATCGCCAACACCTGTAAGTAATTTCTTGTCCTTCAAAACCTTGGCGAGTGAGGCAAAGACTTCCGCGCCCCAACGCAGTGCTTCCCGGAACGATTTCGCACCCACAGGTACAATCATGAATTCCTGGAAATCCACATTATTATCGGCATGGGCGCCACCATTGATTACATTCATCAAAGGGACAGGTAACAGATTAGACAGCGGTCCCCCCAGGTAGCGATACAAAGGGAGAGCCAGGTCATCTGCCGCCGCCTTCGCCGTTGCCAGAGAGACGGCTAGAATGGCGTTAGCGCCCAAGTTTTTCTTGTTTGGGGAACCATCTCGGTCAAGCATTTTTTTGTCAACCGTGGCTTGATCTAGGGCATCCATCCCCAATAATTCTGGTGTGATTTTTTCCTTAATATTCCGTACCGCCGTGAGTACGCCTTTGCCACCGTAGCGACGAGAATCATCATCTCGCAGTTCGTGGGCTTCAAATGTTCCGGTGGAGGCACCGCTGGGAACTTGGGCTAATCCGACGGCACCTGTCGCCAAACGGACTTCAGCTTCCACCGTGGGCCGTCCCCGTGAGTCCAAAATCTCTCTAGCATCAATCGCTTCAATGGCGGTTTCTGGCTTATCTAACATTACATTCTCCTCTAATTAGTGCCGAGCGCAATCGGTGCTTGGTGTCCTCAAGACAATCTACTGGTAAATTGTCCCAATACGGTAATCGAGTGAACATTACTTGCTTAAATGCACCTGAAAACCGATCTCGTTTCGTGTTTAGGATACGCCCAAAGCTTGACGACCCGGAATAATCTTTAATGATGTTTAGCGATCGCAAATGTAGCCTTCCTTACCAAATTGCTAAGGATTTCCCTGAAGATGCGGCGAATTGATGCCTCTCTCTACAATGGAATGGAAGAGAAGGAGAATCAAATCATGCGAATGTTACACACGATGCTGCGAGTCGGCAATCTTGATGAATCTCTCAAGTTTTACTGCGATGTCTTGGGAATGAAGCTACTCCGCAAAAAAGACTATCCCAGTGGAGAGTTTACCTTAGCGTTTGTCGGTTATGGCGATGAGTCTGACAACACGGTGATTGAATTAACCCATAACTGGGGTACGGATCAGTATGATTTAGGAAATGCTTACGGTCATATTGCCCTTGGCGTTGATGATATTTACGGAACTTGTGCCCAAATCCGACTCAAGGGCGGTAAGGTAGTACGAGAACCGGGTCCGATGAAACATGGTTCTACTGTAATTGCTTTTGTTGAAGATCCGAATGGTTACAAGGTTGAGTTGATTCAGTTAGGAAGTTCAAGTGCTGATCACAAACAGGAAGAATTTGCAACTCAATCTTCTCGGCGTCTTCCTAATGATTGAGTAATATAATCAATCCTGATTTTTCTAGCCGCTAACTTTACCTCTTCCCAACATTTCGCTAGGGATTTAAATCCCTGGCGGATGATGCAATAGGGGTCAGATATAAATACCACGAAAAGTACTGGCACTCTCAATATAACAGCAGTTATGGTATTGAAATAACTACCAACTCATCCCGAATATGACAGGATTTGAAGCCTTAGCCGCCGCCGCTGTAAGTGGTGTTGCTGTTCCAGTTTTCCAATCATTATGGGGAACTGGTGGTAAAGTTCTCGGTATGTTTGGCAAAACCTTGGATGAGAAAACCAAGCAACTTATTTTCAACGCCTCTGGAGAATATGTAAGGAATTTCGCCAAGCGTCATGGCACTCTCAAAGTATTAGGAATGACACAGCCTGTAGACTTGGAAGATGTCTATAC
>CADCTM010000400.1:0-349 GCA_902805485.1 uncultured Coleofasciculus sp.
TAACAAACTCCGCAACCGATTTGCTGAGAGTGTTTTGACTGCCATTGTGATGCTTTCTGTAATATCCATAGTGTTAATAATTATAGAATTTATTTAAACTCTTATCCCGCTGGTGCTTGCACTTGTCTCAAAAACCAACTACCAACTTCTGTATTATCCATTTGGCGACTACGTTGTAACCCTTCTTCCAGCAGAGAAATCGCTAATCCTGGCAAGATTTCTGATACATTAATCCGTTGACTGCCATTACTCGCAATAATTTTAAAAGCAGTAATTTTGGTTTTTTTAATATCAAAAACCCAGTATTCTGCCACGCCTAAATCTTCGTAAAGGATGCGTTTTGCACCTA
>CADCTM010000400.1:359-2758 GCA_902805485.1 uncultured Coleofasciculus sp.
AATTTAATTCTTTCCCCAATGTAGTAAGATGCATCTGGCTGTGCCTCACGCACACCAATTTTTCGGTAACTACAGTTAACAAATAGTATTAAAGGGAGAGATTTAGCAATCCCAAAGAGGTTAACTAATATGGTAATAATCCCATTATTGTTAGCATGATCAGGTCCGACTGGCGGCATTTCAATCCTTAACTGTTCTTTGTGGTAGTAGCCTTTGGCTTTTTCATGAGCTGAATCTTCAATAAGAGCCGTATACTGCTCCCATGTTGCTGTTATCCAGGTATCAGTGGGTAGTTTTGTTTGTAATTCACTCATAAATTTTACCTTAGCAAAAATTACTTATTGTTTTTACTGATAAAAAACTAATTACCTAAACCGAATTGGAGAACCGCCAGACCTACCAGCTCGTGGAGCTTGTGGAATATAGACAAACACTGGGTCTCCTACTTTTAAACCTTCAATTACTTGAGTTTGATCACCCAAAGAGGAGCCAATTGTAATAGGTTTAAATTGCGGTTGTTGCTTGGCATCGGGTATCAAAACTCCGACTTTTCCTTTTTGATTAACAATTGCAACCGTAGGAACAACTAAGGCATCTTTAAGAATTTCACCGACAAAAGTTAAATCAACATTCATCCCCGATCGCAATTGATTTTGACCTGTTTCCAGCGTAATTCTTACCTGAAATGAAGTCACATTTTGCTCGATAACAGCAGCAGGTGCAACTAAGCGAACTTTCCCTTTAAACTTTTGCCCAGGGAAAGCATCGGCGCGAATTTCTACCATTTGACCGAGGCGAACTTTTCCGAGATCTCGTTCTGGAACTTTTGCTAATATTTCTAAGTTACTAGCGATCGCAACAATCGATGTTGAGGTGGCAGAAGAAGTCGCAGAAGCGGCAGTTGTTGGCGTCACAAATGAGCCAACATTAGCATATTTTTGGGTAATTATCCCACTAAAGGGCGCTCGAATTACCGCATCTGCCGCTTGAATTTGAACTGCACGTAATTGAGCTTTCGCTTGGGCAACTTGGGCAATATTTTCGGCAATTTCTTCAGGGCGAGAGCCACTTTGCAATTGCTTGACTTTTTGTTGGGCTTGTCGCAAATCAGCTTGAGCTTTACGCTCATTATTTAAGTATTCCTCCAATTGATCGCGAGAAATTGCACCTTGTGTCGCCAAATTCTGATAGCGTTTACTCTGCTCCCGTGTCAAAGTTGCCTGCGACTGTGCCACGTCTACCTGAGCCTCTGCCTGGGCAATTTCTTCCGGACGCGATCCCGCACGAGCCAATGCCAGACGGGCTTCTGCTTGCGCCAGATTCGCCGTAGATTGGTCAAGTGAAGTTTGGATCTCGCGCTCATCCATCCGCGCCAAGATTTGCCCTTGTTCAACGCGATCGCCTTGATCGACATATAGTTGAGCTAATCTCCCCGATGTTTTCGGACTCAGATTCACCTCCTGTAAAGGAGTTGCCGTGCCGCTAGCACTAATCCGAACACTCAAATCTTGGGTTTTCACCGGTACAGTCAGCGCCTTTTGCTGTTGCCTCGGTTGGCGTTGCCCAAAAGTCCGGTAGGCAAAAAAGCCACCACCTCCAATTAGCGCCGCGACAATTAATCCCAACAACCAACGGGGCGGTTTATCAACTTTACCAATTAGAGGAAGTTTCATAAGAAATCTGCTCAAGGCACTCTTTAATCTTAAGGAAGAATGAGGGCGGTGGGGGGCGTCGGTGTATTTTCAAATTCATCGTTATTGCCTTCAATCCTCTAGTCGCACCATTATTTGCCTGCATCATTTCTTGCTCCAAGTCAGCCATAAGTTGCCGTCGCGCTGCCCGTGCTTCTTGATATGCTTTGCTCAAGCTGTCATTAGCCATAGGCGGCTCATCTGCAACAAAATATTGAGTTAGTTTGTAACTAATATGACGAGCTGTTGCTGGATGACGTGCCAGAATATCTAACGATTTTTCTCCTCTTCCATACCATCGCCTTTAATGGTTTGTCCGAGAAAAATTTTATCGATAGAATCTTGTCGCTTTGCCTCAAAAGAAAAGCCACTTTCATCGGCGCTTCCTTAAGGATTACGCGGAAAATCCCAACCCGTGAAAATGCAGGCTAAGGTAATTAAATTTTGCTGATTTTAGCCAGCGTTGACGCCCAAAATATGCAGTTCTATTAACTTACAGGCATAGTTTTCATTTAGTCCTTTATATCGACTTATTGCACCGGAACTATCGTGGGCTGTATTGTGCCAATTATCGAGATCAAATAGCCTCCCGCGATGCTTGGATGTGGAGTCTAAAAGAAAGCGAAATTTCCCGAAAACATGAGGACGAAGTGCTTGTTGTTCGTAAGTTTCCATTAAAAAGCGATCGCCGCATTTACTTGAAAATAA
>CADCTM010000401.1 GCA_902805485.1 uncultured Coleofasciculus sp.
TAATCAGTTTTTTGTCAATGCGAAAGTTCTAAGAACTATGAAAATCGATTTTTGGGCAAATACTGAGCGAAAAGCTCTCCCTTGGTGTAACTGTTGGTTCTTTAAGTAATAAGTACTGAGTTGAAAGCCTTATGGCTTAACCTTCACACCTTAATAACTTACCTATGCTATCCACCAGGATCACGATTATGACAGGACAAATACGGATTCTTGATACCGAGCCTTTAACAAACCCAGAACCTTTATTAACCGAATCAGCAGATTCCCTTAAAAAATCGCCAGTTAGACAAAAATGCCACAATCTCCTTCCTCAAGCTGCGTCTATCTATGGAGGGACGTTAGCTTCATCTGGGGTAAGACCACAAATCCCTGCTGAGTCCCAAAAGCCTTCCCCACCCTCTTCTCCAGAACCAGTAAGCAATTCAGCCAACTGGTCAGGAGCTTTACAAGCTGTACTAGACCAGCCGCCGGCAACGCTTCCTTTGAAGTTGATGTGGGGCGGGTTGGCGTTTTGTGTGGCGTTTGCGGCTTGGGCAACTTTTGGGCAAATTGATGAAGTTGGTCGCGCCAGAGGGGTGTTGATGCCTAAAGGTGATGTCTATAAAATTCACCCCCTTGAATCTGGCAAAATTGCTTCAGTTCGAGTCAAAGAAGGGCAATTGGTGAAAGCTGGGCAAGAGTTGGTTGAATTGGACACGGAATTTGCACGGCAAGAAGTTGAGCGTTTACAGCAATTGCTAACTGGTGACAAAATTCAATTGGCTCAAATGCAAGCGATGATTGAGAAACATCAGCTACAAGCGAGTACTCGTGCGGCAATTGCTAAGGCAGATGCTCAAGCTCAGGAGGCGGCAATTGTTCAGGCGAAGGAGAAGGCAGCAACGACGCAAGATGTACTAACCCATCTACAGGCGGATATTGACGCCGATCGCACCCGACTGCAAAGGCTAAAATCGCTACCAGCGACGGTGCAGGAACGGGTTGAGCAATTGCAAGCAGATGTTGTGGCACATAAAGCGCGGTTGGAAAAAATCAAACCGTTAGTTGAGCAGGGGGCAATTTCTCAGGCACAGACATTTGGTATTGAGCAAGAAATTCGCGACAGGCAAAGTGCGATTACAAAAAGCTATCTGGAGGAAGGTACGAGTACGAAAGAGCGTCTGTTTGAGGTTGAGCAAAATTTACGCGATCGCCTCCGTACCCTCACGCAAAACCAAGGTGAACTACGGCAAACTTTCACCGAAGCCAACCGACTTCAAGCCGTACTAGCTCAAAAGCAAGCCGAAGGGAACACAGCTCAAATTGAAGCACAGCAGCAAATTCAGCAATTGCAAGTGGAAATGACTAAGTTGAAAGCCAAAATTGCTGATAATGGAAATCTGCTGACTAGTGCGAAAACCAAGCTTAATCAACGCTTTCTGTATGCGCCAGTTGATGGCGTTGTATCATCCTTTAATATCCGCAATATTGGCGAAGTCGTTCAACCAGGTCAAACCCTTGCAGAGATTGCACCCCAAGCAGCACCGCTAGTCCTGTCGGCAACTCTACCAAACCAAGAAGCCGGTTTTGTCAAAATTGGAATGCCAGTACAAGTTAAATTGGATGCCTACCCATATCAGAATTACGGCATTGTTAACGGCAAAGTTACTTCCATATCTCCCGACGCTAAACAAGATAAGCAACTAGGTCCAGTCTATCAAGTAGAAGTGTCGCTTAATCGTCACTCAATTACTGCAAATCAACAAACTATCAATTTTAAGGCGGGTCAAACTGCTACGGTAGAAATTATCACCCGCCGTCGCCACATTTCTGATATCCTGCTCGATCCGATCAAGCAGCTCCAAAAAGGCGGCATTAGTCTTTAACCATTGCAGCCAGTCTCAGGCTTTTGGGACTGCAACGGTTATAAAAAGTATTCCCTCAACTTCGTTTGCTCGGCTGAGAGTTTTATGGTGCTTTTTCTAAAACTCAATTAAGCCAAATGCGATATATCTGACACTCATCTTACGCAATTGAACTGAAGAGAGAAAATTATGACTCAGCAAGCTCCTTACAGTAACCAAAAATTTAACCAAACCCTTAGCACAGAGCAATTGAATCAAATTATTGAAGCGATTTTGGAAGGAAAGTATTCTTGGGCTTGTGTTTTACTGCTACGTTGTTCGGGTTACAACCCTGTACAGTACATTCCATACCGAACTTACAATCGTTTGCTCAAAGAAAACTGCCAATTTGGCAACACCAGCAGTGGTGAATCAAATAAGTCATACCACGTTAATAACTCTCCTCGAACAAAGTCTAATGGCACTTCCGGAAACCACTTAAGCCTGATTAGCGATTTGCCTTATGTAGAGGACTTAAGTGAGCAAAATAAACCCATACGAGGGGGTGAGTTAAGGTCATTCGCATCCAATTTACCGCTTAAGTGGTTATCTAAATTTAAAGGATTTTTTGGGGAGTAGCTGGTGAGTTTATCTCAGGATAGTCAAAAGCCAGATTATTTCTTTATCTAATCTCTACCCCGTTCTTTGACACTAAAGAGCGGGGTGTTTTTTTCAAGCCACATTGTCGGTAAACGGTAAAACCCACTAACGACTTAAGTCTTTGGCTAATATAGCACTACGCGAATACATTAGGACAGTTATGGAAAGCGGCATCTACACAATCTCTCACACTCTCAAATTCCTTAAGCCTTTGTTTCATCCAATTCTTTAAAACAGACCACCAGTTTTCAATTTTATTTTAAA
>CADCTM010000402.1 GCA_902805485.1 uncultured Coleofasciculus sp.
CGTTGGGATGAAGAAGAAAAGAAGCTATTCAACACATTACCTGAATACAGCCAGATTTGCCCGTTAACCTGTCTCTGCCTCATCACTTTTGAGAAGTATAAAGAAAGCTTACCCTCTCATGCAAGTTTCATTGCCCTACAAAAACCTCCATCTGGCAACGACTTTAGGACAGAGTACGTAAAGTTCGGAATTTTCGCAGGGGGATACAAGGAGCACTTCAGAGCAAGCAAGGGAAAGGGTAAGTCTTAAACTTCTTAACCTTACCTTAACCTCTAAAGAAAAATCACCATCTGGCAAAGGTTTCAGCTTATGCTGTATCGTAAGGTTAAAACCCGAAGACAAAAAAAGCCGATTGAATCATCGCCAATATTAAGGTATTTTTATTCAGTTAGAGAAAGCAATGACCAACAAATCAAACCTCGTAAGAGCACTCAGCAGTAGCACTCTCACCCATAAACATAATTTCCAAAGTGAAATCCAGACGCCAGCGGCAGCAAGAAATATGCAGCGCTCTCGAAGCCACAAACGCCAATAAGCAAGAGTAAACGGTTAGCTGTCACACATTGCTGAAAGTCCCCCCTGCTAGTCACACAAGTCAAGAACAATCTAGGAATCGGGTACCAAGCCGCTCCCACAATAGTAGCCGACAACCAACCGGGCTACAAAAAAACATATTTTGTTCTTGATTTATAGATTAACAGTTTTACATAGGCTATAACCCCTCAGGCAGGGGTTACGCAGGGGCGAGATGAAGCAGTAAGTCTGATGGTTTACCCCAGAAAAAAGGTAAAACATGAAAAAGATTTTCATAAGAGATAGGGAATTAAATCCCCTACACCTAAGACATTGCAATCGCTGGAATTTGCTATACAAAAAAAATAGTGATCGGCGCAACCCAAGGCACAGAGTAAATATTTCCCGTGCAACCAACACCCAAAAAGATTGTAAATTTTTATTAAGTAAGAAAATCCCCTACACCTTGGAAAGCTATTTCCCTACAACCGAGCTGGGGGAAATTGCGATGGTTAAAAAAGGTTTCGGGAAATCACCCCAAAATTTACTCAATAAATCCAAGCGCAAGCTTGAAACTTACCAGATGCCGCATCTAGGTAGTGACAGAATTGTTCGGACTGTGCATCTTAAAGCTCACTCCAAGAATAAAGCTCTTGCCAAATTTCAAGTTTTTGTTGGCACGCTGGAGCTTTGTCTGACTGGGGCTAACGATTGCGAAATCCAAGATTTCATGGAGAAGAATCAGCCATGAGTCTTATTACGAGCAGCAAAAACAGTTCTTGTGCCATCTGTCAAGATGTTAGCGGCAAGTGTCGCCAGGGCAGAGAGGATTTGAGTTACTGGCAATGCATGACTTATGCTGACGCCAAGAAAGGCGAGATTATCAGCAGCTTCAAGTGCATTGGTCAGGTTAAAAATGGTCTTTGGGCAGCATTCAAACCCGATAACTCAACCAAGTGGACTCACCAGCAACGTCAGGACTGGCAACAAGAAAATCAACGGCGGCAACAACAAAAAACCAAGGAAGATGAGGCACGGCGCAGGCGATCACTGTCAGCAATCGAGAGAGATAAAGGCTATCGGCAATTATTCAGTGAGCTAACCCTACATCCAGACCACAGAGCAGACCTGGTAAGACGTGGCTTTACTCACGAGCAAATTAAATTATCGGGCTTCCAGTCATTTGAACAATACCAAAAACTTCAATCTCAATACAGCGAACTTCTACCAGGCATAAGCAGAGGCAACAGGTTAATCATCAGAGGTCAGGGTTATTTATGCCCAATCCGGAATACTGAGGGACAAATAGTCGCCTGTCAAGTCCGCCTGCAAGCCTTACCAGCGGGTGAAACCAACCGCTATCGATGGCTATCAGGGCACGAGCAGACGCTCCATCTGTACCCTGAAGGTAGTATTGAGGGTGAGTTGCCTTTAAGTGTGTTCCAGCCAACAGGAAAGCCAGAAGGGATATCACTAGTAGAGGGTACGGGAGCAAAGCCCTTCTTAGTAAGTCAGCGGCTTAATCAGTTTGTCATCGGGGCGGCAGGCGGTCAACTTTGCAGTAGTCCAGTACTGTTGAGGCAGTCTCTTGAGAAGGCAGAGCTTGAAGTCGGGAGTAAGGAAGTTTCCATCCTCCCAGATGCCGGAGATATTCTTAATCCTTCTGTGATGAGCCGCTGGCAAAAGGTGGCAGACTTGCTCAGAGCGTGGGGTTATGAGGTCAAGTTTGGTTGGTGGGGTCAAGTCGATAAGACCCATCCAGATGTTGATGAGCTTGAGAATTTATCGACAATCGAGTACATCAGTCCTGATGAGTTTTTCAATTTGGGTCAGTCCTCAACAACTACCCAAGGGCTTAGTAGTCCCGAAAATACGCCCGATTGGAAGCGCAAAGAATGGGATAAATGGAAAAAGTGGAAAAAATGGAGAAGCCTTACAGGTGCTACTCAGATTAACTCTAGATATATTGATGCGAAATTACCTCAAGATGGGATGATTTTGGGCATAAAATCTGGCACAGGAACCGGGAAGACAACACTCCTCAAAGAACTTGTAAATGAGTGGAGAAATCAAAATTCTGATGTATCTTTTCTTTGCCCTGGATATCGAAACTCACTGCTACGCCAAATGTCTCATATTCTTGGAATTCAGCACATCCACGAAGATGATATCAGGATAATGTCAAAGGAGCCTGGTAGTGGCGTAGCCTTCTGCATCCACAGCCTCAGTAAAA
>CADCTM010000403.1 GCA_902805485.1 uncultured Coleofasciculus sp.
ATCAATTGACCAACCGATTAAGAAAGGTCCGATTGATTGGGTTGCTGCACCAATTGCAACTAATCCTAGGGCAACAGGCACTTCTTTGCGATAAGGTTGCAGGTATTGCAAGAAGCGTTTTAATGTGGAGATTTGCTTATTTGCTTTTTGGTTAGATACACTTAGCAATTCAGTACCTCTGATTCAATACTCTTTAATTCTATAAAAATAATGTTTTTATTTGCTCTTATGAGGTGTTATTTATCGATTAAACTACAGTAGGTTTCTTAACCTGAGACTCTAAAATGGCGCCATAAAGCGGGCTATTTCGCATCAATTCATCATGAGTACCGCAGGCAACTAACAAACCTTTATCGATAAGTAAAATTCGGTCAGCATTGCGAACTGTACTAATGCGCTGGGCGATTACAAAAGCTGTGCAAGTATGAAGGCGCATTAAGTCATCAAGGGCGTCTTGAATTTGTGCTGCGGTTTTTGCATCAACGGCAGAAGTGCTATCATCTAAAATTAAAATGCTGTAATCAGTAAGTAAAGTTCGAGCGATCGCAATTCTTTGTTTTTGCCCTCCTGATAACCCGACGCCGCGCTCTCCGACAAGGGTTTCGTAGCCCTCTGGTAAGCTAGAAATAAAGTCGTGCATTTGAGCAGTTTTTGCCACTTCAATGACTTCCTCTAGGGTTGCATCAGGTTTAGCGTAAGCAATGTTATCGCTAATTGTGCCTGAGAAAAGCGTCGTTTCTTGGAAGACAATACCAATATGCGATCGCAAACTTTCCAATGTTAAATCTCGCACATCTCGCCCATCAATCCGCACCGAGCCGACGGTAACATCATAAAAGCGGGGAATTAAATTCATAATTGTACTTTTCCCCGAACCAGTCATCCCTAAAATCGCGATTAACTCCTTTGGTTTGGTTTCAAAGGAAATCCCTTTTAAAGCTTCTGTGGTCGCCCCCGGATAGCGGAAATGGACATTTTCAAAGGTGATCCTGCCCCCACATTTTTCAAACGGTACAGCATTGGGGCGATCGCGAATTTCAATTTCTGCATCCACCACCTCATAAACTCTTTGAGCTGACGCTGCGGCTTGTGCAATTACCGGTGCAGCAAAACCAATCAGAAAAATTGGCTGAAGAATAAACAATAAGTAGGAATTAAATGCCACCAATTCGCCAATCGTAAACGTTTTTCCAATTACTTGTGCGCCGCCATAACCGACTACAGCTAAGGTAATCAAATTACTGAGTAAGAATATATAGGGGAAAACATTACGAATTGCACTAATCGTTTGCATATTCGCTTTTACCAAGTCGTTATTGAGCCTGGTATAACGCTCGCGTTCCGCTGGTTCTCGAACAAATGCTTTTACAACTCTAACGCCCAGGAGGTTTTCTTGTAAAACGGAATTAAGATCACCCAATTGCTCTTGTATCTTACTAAAAAGCGTTTGAGTTGTTGTAAGAAACCGCACCATTAAAAGACCAGCTAGCGGAACCATTCCTAGGGTAATTAATGCCAATTTCCAATTCATAATTAGCACAATTACTGAAATAGTTACTAACGTGACAACGGCACCAACTACTTGAATTAAGCTAGTGCCAACAAAAGTCCGAATTTGTTCGATATCGCTGGTAATACGAGTCAGAAGTTGTGACGTCTGTGCCTGGTCGTGGAAACTAAAACTAAGGTTCTGAATTTTAGTAAAAATTCGATTACGTAAGTCGTAGGCTACACCCTGAGAAACTGCTTCTGCCCAGAAACTTTGTCCAAAGTTGAATAAACCCCGCCCGATCGCAATTAAGACCATTAAACCCCCACTATAGAGGACGGTTTGTAGGTCTTTTTGGGCAATACCTTGGTCAATACCCCAACGGAAGAGTTGAGGTGTGACGGCGTTAGTCGCCGTTAACATTAATAAGCTTACAAAAGCGCCAAAGGTAATGAAACGGTATGAGTTCAGGCTTCCCAGAACGCGCTTGAGAGGTTGCATAAACGCTCTACTCTTTTGAATGAGATTACTTATTATGAGCTGGTTCTGGGTAATGCTGAAACTTTTTTAGGGAGGCAGTAATTCTTGGGTGTTTGCGCTTAAAAGCAATAAACTGCTTGCGTCGGTCTGTTTATACCAAGAAATCAAAGTTTAGCGGCGATTAAATGATTTGTCAGTGGTGAGGGGTGGGCTGCTCATGAGTGCTATCCTTGATTTAGTACTGATTGATTTTTCAAGCTATCCCGAGTAGTGCATCTTCCATTGGGAGTATTTTTTAAATAGTTGAAATTGCTTGCTTAGGTGAACTTGATCAAAACATTAATAAAGCAAACACGTTCTACCGGAACGCCTCTAGACTGTCGCTTAAGCACCCATCGATTGAATCTCAAATCCTAGAATTCGCCGCACCGAACCCGCCTCCTCTTCACTCGGAAAAGTATCCGCTGCATAAGAATTGATTCCGTATATATTCACTGCCAATGTTTTCCCATCAGCACTAATATCTAAAGTGGCGTAATTAAACGTATCCGGCGAGTAAAAATCTACAGGTTGCCGCAGATTATCTGCATTAGTATCACCTTCCCGGAAAACCTTTTGTAGTCCCGGAAATTTTGCATCTAAACCCAACGGTTCTATGCCTTTTCTCTTCTGTTCGACAACAAGTTGATCTGCTAATAATTTAATATTACTAAAGCTATGATCAGTAATATTATCCGGACCACTCGCCCCAATTGGACCTGCAACAAT
>CADCTM010000404.1 GCA_902805485.1 uncultured Coleofasciculus sp.
CGGGAAAATCATTGGGAAAAAACTTTTGCTTAGGGGGTGACACCCCTCAGCCCACTCGTCTATACTTAGGACAAGTAGATGCACCCTGATGACTGGGAGAGTTACGCAAGTGGCTCTCTTTTTTTTGTCTTATTAAAAACTAGTATTCCAAACATCTCAACAGTCTGAGACTTGATATAATCGCCTCTCAAGCAGGGTTTACAGGAGGAGTTATGTCGGACTGGCAGGAAATTACAGGTGGTGTTACCGCTCCCAGAGGGTATAAAGCAGCGGGAATTGCCGTAGGATTGAAGCCGTCGGGACTTCCAGATTTAGCATTAATTTTGTCAGATGTAGATGCGATCGCGGCTGGTGTGTTTACAACTAGTCATGTCCGCGCCGCTTGTGTAGACTATTGCCGTCAAGGACTGCAATCTAAAGCTAGCGCCCGTGCAATCTTGTGCAATGCCGGTCAAGCAAATGCCGCAACGGGAGAACAGGGTTTGCAAGATGCTTTAGAAAGTGCCAAAGCTTTAAGTCAGGCGCTGGGAGTTCCCGCCGACTCAATTTTGCTTGCTTCTACGGGCGTAATTGGGCAGCGGATTCGTATGGAGGCATTGTTGTCAGGAATTCCTAAACTGGTTGCAGCAGCGTCAGAAACGGGTTCCGATGCAGCAGCGCAAGCAATTGTCACAACGGATTTAGTCACAAAATCCATCGCCTTGGAAACAACAATAGACGATCGTCCCGTGCGGATGGGCGGCATTTGCAAAGGTTCCGGGATGATTCATCCCAACATGGCAACCCTCCTTGCCTTTGTTACCTGTGATGCCGCTGTTTCTACTTCGCTTTGGCAACAAATGTTGAGTCGGGCGGCGGACAAGAGTTTCAACCAAATTACCGTAGATGGCGATACTAGTACCAACGACACCTTAATTGCGCTCTCCAACGGTCAATCCCGGACTGCGGCAATTACGGAAATGGGACCAGAAGCGGAAAAATTGGAGGCGATGCTGACGGAAGTTTGTCAGTATATGGCAAAAGCGATCGCTCGTGATGGCGAAGGGGCAACTTGTTTGATTGAAGTGCAAGTTACTGGCGCCTCAGATGATAAGGCGGCGCGTCAAATTGCGAAAACAATTGTTGGCTCATCTTTGGTCAAATCAGCAGTATTTGGTCGCGATCCAAATTGGGGCAGAATTGCCGCAGCGGCGGGACGTGCGGGTGTGCCGTTTGAGCAAGAAAATCTCCGAATTCAGTTAGGGGATATGTTACTCATGGAAAATGGTCAACCGTTGGCATTTGATCGAGCGGCAGCTAGTAATTATCTTAAACAAGCGGCAGTGGGTGCTTATTTAAAAACCGATACTGTCTTAATCTCGGTTAGTGTTGGCAATGGTTCGGGTGCGGGTAAGGCTTGGGGCTGTGATTTGAGTTATGACTACGTGAAGATTAACGCTGAGTATACGACTTAAGGAAGCGATCGGTGAGGGCGAGTTTCTAAAATAGTCAGATGCCTTCCTAAAAAGGAAAACCACCATATGGTCAAAAAAATCGGGGTAATCAGCCTTGCCCTAATTTGTGCCCTCACCATCCTCTCTAGTCGCACACTCGCTCAATCATCAGTGGCATTAGAATCACGCCTTTCTCGGGTCGAATCTGATAACTTTCAATTGCGATCGCAACTCAGTAATCTTGAGTCTCAAATCGCTGCCCTCAAAGGACAATCATCGCCTCAAACTCCCAT
Organism: uncultured Coleofasciculus sp.; assembly: GCA_902805485.1. Taxonomy (GTDB): domain Bacteria; phylum Cyanobacteriota; class Cyanobacteriia; order Cyanobacteriales; family Coleofasciculaceae; genus CADCTM01. The sequence continues at coordinate 1,727 of CADCTM010000404.1, forward strand.
CCCCATTAGATCACTATCGCCTCCAGTTCCCCCTAGAGCAAATCGGCAAATAACCTCAGCCGATCCAATGTTTGACCGACTCGCTACCTTAGTAGTTGAACTTAAGCAACGTGTACAAGCCTTAGAAGCACAAGTTGCTCAATTAAAGCAGCAACGACGATGAACTTAGGTAGCCCAAATTATGGTCAACGAATTTCTGTAGTTGGGACAAGTGGTTCAGGTAAGACTACTTTGGCGCGGCAAATCTCCCAAAGTCTTGACATTCCCCATATAGAACTTGATGCACTTCACCACGAACCGAATTGGACAGAAGCGCCGATAGATGTCTTCAGAAAGCGCGTAGAACAATCGCTCAGTGCTAATAGGTGGGTTGTTGATGGCAATTACAGTACAGTACGTGACTTAGTTTGGAGTCGGGCTGATACAGTTATTTTGCTAGACTATCCTTTGCCTTTAATTATGAAGCGGGTGGTGTGGCGGACGTTTCGACGAGTAGTAAGGCAAGAAGAACTTTGGAACGGGAACCGCGAAACCTGGCAGACAACCTTCAGCCGCGATTCTATAATTCTCTGGGTACTTCAGACTTATCGAAAAAGGCGAAAAGAGTATCCCATTCTATTCAAGCAACCTGAGTATACCCACCTCAAGGTCGTGCATATGCGATCGCCGAAAACCACACAAGCTTGGCTTTCAAGTTTGACAGCATAGAAAATAGCATCTCGCTAATCTATCTGCATTTATCTGTGTAGCCTTCGGCAACGCTTCGCCTACATCTGCGGGTTATTTCTTAGCCTGAATTACCTGCAAACTACCTCCCGTCTGGAAAGTCTGATCAACTACCTCAAACCCCACATTCTTAAGCAACCCAACCAAATCAGTTTCTAACAACTGCCAGGAAGTTTTCGTCTCAAACAACCACAAAAACACTGCTAACCCAGGCCAAAATAACAAATTACTCGGCTTGTGAAAATCCACCATCGCAAACACCCCTCCCGGTTTCAGCACTCGGTAAACTTCCTGGAAAATCTGCTGCAATTGTTTGGGTTTCATCTCATGCATTGCCACACTCGTATGCACCAAATCAAACTGATTATTCCCAAACGGCATTTCCTCCGCCAAAGCTTCCACATATTGCGCTTGAGGCACATTTCCCCTCGCTCTTTCCAAGGACACAGGCGAGACATCCAAACCTGTGACATCCTGGAAATATTGCACCAAAAACCGTGTTGCCTGCCCACTGCCACAGCACAAATCTAATACCTTAGTTTCTGAAGCAATTGTTAACCCTTGCAAAGGCAACTGATGAAACCGCCCTTCTCCTCCCACGCTCAGGGCAGCCAGTCGAGAAACCCCATCATAAAGCCACTGATACTGATAACTCCAAGTTCTTAAAACTGTTGCCACTGCTCACTTCCTGGTAAAGATGTATGTTTCTTGCTACGGATTGAAACTATTGAAAGGATATATTGTTAAAATCAGTTACAAATATGAAAGTTTTGGGAAGCTGTAAGTGTTATGGGTCGTGTTGGGGTATTACTTCTAAATTTAGGCGGACCAGATGAACTAGAGGACGTTCGTCCTTTTCTATATAACTTGTTTTCTGACCCCGAAATCATCCGCCTACCGTTTTCTTGGCTGCAAAGCCCCCTGGCGTGGCTAATTTCAACACTACGTGCGAAAAAGTCGCAAGAAAACTATCGGCAAATTGGCGGTGGTTCTCCATTACGACACATTACACAAGCCCAAGCCCAAGCCCTTCAAGCTGATTTGCAAAGCAAAGGACAAGAGGCAAACATTTATATTGGAATGCGTTACTGGCATCCCTTTACCGAAGAAGCGATCGCACGAATTAAACGCGATCGCATTGACCATCTGGTAATTCTACCCCTCTATCCCCATTTTTCCATCAGCACAAGTGGTTCCAGCTTCCGCCTTCTCGAACAAATTTGGCAAGAAGACCCCAGCCTCGACCGCATTGAATACACAGTTATTCCCTCCTGGTATAATCAACCCGATTACCTGCAAGCAATGGCACAGCTAATTGCCCAGGAACTCGATCAATGTCCTAACCCCGACTCGGTTCACATCTTCTTCAGCGCCCACGGTGTCCCTGTTAGCTACGTTACAGAAGCAGGCGATCCCTACCAGCAAGAAATTGAGGATTGCACCGCACTAATCATGCAAACCCTCAACCGCCCCAACCCACACACCCTGGCTTATCAAAGTCGAGTTGGTCCCGTAGAATGGCTTAAACCCTACACAGAGGAAGCCCTGAAAGAACTGGGTGAGCAAGGCGTTGAAGATTTATTAGTGGTTCCAATTAGCTTTGTTTCTGAACATATCGAAACCCTGCAAGAAATTGATATTGAATATCGGGAAATTGCCGAAGAAGCAGGCATTCACAACTTCTTGCGTGTGCCAGCACTGAATACCCATCCTGTCTTTATTAATTCTCTTTCAACATTAGTTACTGAGGCCCTAGACGCTCCTAGTTGTAAGTTTTTTGAAGTGATCCGCCCACCGAAAAAAGTGAAGATGTATCCCCAAGAAAGTTGGGAATGGGGAATGACAACTGCGGCTGAAGTTTGGAATGGTCGTTTGGCGATGATTGGCTTTTTAGCATTAGTGTTAGAACTAATCAGTGGTCAAGGTCCCTTACACTTCGTTGGATTATTATAGAGGGCTGTTGAAGGCAGTTATCGCAAAAATCCGAATCTTAGATTTAGAACATGGATAAATTACTGTAGTCCACGCAGGTAGACTTAAGTATGCACAACACCGCGACTGAAGTCGTCGGGTATTCGTTCAGCAGATCTTTTCCGTAACTACCCAGCGATTAGCCTATAAATAATAACTCTGTAGAAGCCTTAATTGCGCCTCTACAGAGCTACTAAATCTATTTAAATAGTTTGATTCCCGGTTTTAACGGAATCTCCGCTTGCGACGACGGGCAACAGCTTTGCGCTTTTTCTTTTCGATGGGAGTCTCAAAATGACGCAGACGCTTCATGTCGGCAAAGATTCCTGCCTTTGACACTTGACGCTTGAAGCGGCGTAAAGCTGACTCAATTCCTTCGTTTTCGCCTACAACCACTTGGGTCATGCTATATCCTCCTGAACGTGAACAAGTAATGAAAATGGGATCACTGCACTCACCCAACTGCGTTTGCAGCAAAATTGTCGATAACAACAATTCGGAAACCTTATGTTGTAGTAGTTGAGGCGAGAAGCTGTGCGATTAAGTGTCTACTCACGCACTCTTCTTTACCTCATACTACGAGTATCAACTGAGAGCATCGTTAGCTGATTATTGTACCCTTATTGACTTACCTATTGATGCTAAGACATCAAGGCTTAGTAACTCCGAGAGTAGCCGCCACTGCGTTTATTATCTTCGCGGGGCTTCGCTTTGTTAACTCTGAGGCTACGCCCCATCCACTCAGCACCATCAAGAGCTTCAATTGCCGCGTCTTCTTCAGCATCTGATGACATTTCCACAAAACCAAAGCCACGAGGACGTCCCGTTTCCCGGTCTGTGGGAATTTGAACTCGTTTTACCGTTCCATACTCTGCAAAAACGCTGGTTAAATCCTCTTGTGTAACATCGTAGGATAGGTTGCCTACATAGACTGACATAGAAAAGTCTCCAGAACCAAAATGATGTAGAGATTAGATCCGGAGAGACGCCTGTAAATACCCAACACAAACACTGCAACCGAACATAATTCTCGCTAACTACCCTAACACATCACCTTATAAGCTAGCTACCACGGCGCTGAGAGAGGGAACTGAAGAGATTGGACTCGCGCAGGGTGGTTGATAATCATAAAACGACCTACTTACCTCAACAAACTAATAGAAACTAGTTCATTGCCAAGGCTAGCTCATAAAACGAGTCATTATTATTGAGTCGAGCGATCGCTTGATCAATGATATATAACCCTTGCTCAACCGTTTCAATAACCGCCAACTGCCCCCGTAACTCTGCCGCCCCAGGGAAATTTTTTGCATACCAAGTCATGTGCTTGCGGGACTGACGAATTCCGCGATCGCCTTTATATTCCCATAACGCTTGCAAATGTTCCCTCGCACATTCCAACCGTTGCACCGGCGTCGGCGGCGCTAATTCCATCCCCGTCTTCAGGAAATAATCAACTTCCCCCACCAAAAACGGATAACCCAGCGTTCCCCGCGAACACATTACCCCATCCGCGCCAGTTTGTTCCAAACATCTTACCGCCGCCTCAACCGAAAAGATATCCCCATTTGCAATAACCGGAATCGAAAGAATCTCCTTAACCCGTCCGATCCATTCCCATTTCGCATTACCGTTATAACCTTGAGAACGAGTGCGTCCATGCACCGTAATCATCTCGGCTCCCGCATCCTCCATCCGCTTGGCAAAGTCCAGGATATTGATTTCCTTATCCGTCCACCCGATGCGAGTTTTAACGGTGACAGGCACATCCACCGCCTTAACAACTGCCCGAACAATTGCCTCCGCCGTTTCGGGTTCCCGCAATAAAGAAGAACCGCCACCATTCTTGGTAATTTTATTAACAGGGCAACCCATATTAATATCAACCGTATCCGCCCCTTCCGCTACCGCCATTTGCGCCGCTTCTGCCAAAAAATCTGGGCGACAATCAAATAATTGAATACTAATTGGTCGTTCGTTTGGGTCTACCTCCATTATTTTAGGTAGCTCTTTGACGTAATGTAGCCCAGTGGCATTAACCATCTCCGTATACATCATCGAGTCTGGGGCATAACGACGCACCAGACGGCGGAATACCATATCTGTTACACCAGAGAGGGGTGATTGTAAAACACGGCTTTTAACCTCAAATGAGCCAATTTTGAGGGGTGTGGAGAGTCGAGTTTGCAGGGTGGGAGATAGGGAAACCATGAGGAAATATTTCGGCAATCTAGCTTTTCTATTTTACTGGGTGTGAGAAGAGTGGTTTTCTCGGATTGGCAGAGTGCGAATTTATAAGAGGAAAAGATTTCCTGCCTAACCACTTAATGAAAAATTTCTGGCTCACTTTAGTGGGTACAGTAGTTATTGAGATCTGGGCTTCGCAGCAGCGCTTCACTATCGCCATATCTCTATTTACTGCTGCCACTGCTACTCCACGCTTCTATTACTCTGTCACTGACTTAGGCAATCTCGGCGGCTTTAACAGTTGGGTTGCCCCTCAATGACTTAGGACAAGTAAGCGGGCAGAGTCAAGCCAATAATGGACGAGTGATTCCAACTCAAAAACCATTTTTGTGGCAAAACGGCAATCTAAGTTACTTTAATAACCTTGACGACCTTGGTGGAGGCTATAGTAAAGTCTTTGACATTAACAACTCAGGGCAGGTAGTCAGCAGAACACTTACTAGCAGTAGGCTTTTCTCCTCACGCCTGTTACGGTTTCTAATTAGACATGACTGCCTTTTTGACTGTGTACCTGGGCGTTGCTGATTACCGGGATGATATTGCTCTGTGGGGTAGTGCCTCGTTATCGCGCTGGCGCTCTTGCTAGCACACCACCCCGTCAGTATTGTAGGGGCAACCACAGCCGGAGCGAAGGTGAGGAGATTGCCCCTACAAATTCATCATTGCATTCAGTAACGCCCTGGGAAATATGGCAATACTGCCTTAAATCTGACCGCAATCTGCAATTATGAACGTTCCAGAGGTTTTACCCGACTGGTTTAAGCTTTTGCTTTCCATGAACTTGACAAATTCCATACCCTCAATCACTTTGCCAAAAACAACGTGTTTACCATTGAGATGGGGGGTTGGTACCAAAGTAATGAAAAATTGAGAACCGTTAGTATTACGTCCGGCATTTGCCATCGAGAGCAGTCCAGGAGTATCGTGCTTGAGGGTAAAATTTTCGTCCTCAAACTTCTCCCCGTAAATCGACTTGCCGCCAGTGCCGTCACCACGGGTAAAGTCACCCCCCTGACACATGAAATCCGCAATGATCCGATGGAACTTCGATCCCTTGTAGCCGAATCCCTTTTCTCCAGTGCTTAAAGCGCGGAAATTCTCGGCAGTTTTAGGTACTACATCATCAAACAGCTCGAACGTGATCCGACCCACAGGGTTTGTTTCTCCACTGGGGCTTGCGTATTCGATATCAAAGAAAACTTGAGGGCGAACAGACATAATGATCAATTCCTTTGTAGTTTGGTAATGAACTTGCTATGAGTTGTTTTACACCAATACCGTGATTACTTGGCAGATTATCCAAAATATTGCCAAGCTGGAAGATCGTAACAAAAATCTGCTTTCCGGCGGCAAGCCCCAGGCTAATTTAACGAAAATGCCTACTCTGGCGGCAAACACCCCTGATTAGTTACGGTTCGCACCAATCTCCCAGGGCGATAATTTTAATACATTAAACACAGTGAAAGCAATTTCTGAGTACTTAGCGAAGGGTTGCACTTCACTTGAAGTAAGGAGTGGTAAGTGCGCTCAAGCCGCAACCGTCCAATCCAGGTTCGGAAACCCCCCCTTCATCACCTAGGCTAACAATGCTCAGTATAGAGATTGGAAGCAAATTCTCTAGTTATTCAAGCTCCAATTCATGGGCTGATTGAACTTATGCTCAAGTTTCAGCCTCCCACGTCCAAATCAGTATTGTAGTTAAACGAACCGGAACAGTATATATGGCTAAAGTTGTTGGAATTGACTTAGGTACAACTAACTCCTGCGTCGCTGTAATGGAAGGTGGTAAACCTACCGTCATTGCCAACGCAGAAGGTTTTCGGACTACACCATCAGTTGTAGCATATGCAAAAAATGGCGATCGCTTAGTCGGACAAATCGCCAAGCGTCAGTCGGTGATGAACCCCGAAAACACTTTCTACTCCGTCAAACGCTTCATCGGACGACGTTTTGATGAAATCACGAACGAAGCGACAGAAGTTTCTTACAAAGTGATCAATGCTGGCGGTAGTGTCAAGATTGATTCTCCTGCTCAAGGTAAGCAATTTGCACCGGAAGAAATTGCGGCTCAAGTGCTACGCAAGCTAGTAGAAGATGCCAGCAAGTATCTCGGCGAAACTGTTACTCAAGCTGTTGTTACCGTTCCTGCTTACTTCAACGACTCTCAGCGTCAAGCTACCAAAGATGCAGGTAAAATTGCAGGCGTCGAAGTTTTGCGGATTATCAACGAACCAACCGCCGCTTCTCTGGCTTACGGCTTAGACAAGAAGAGCAACGAAACCATCATCGTTTTTGACTTGGGTGGCGGTACATTCGACGTATCAATCCTAGAAGTTGGTGACGGTGTATTTGAAGTACTAGCAACAAGCGGTGACACTCACCTGGGTGGTGACGACTTCGATAAGAAAATCGTTGATTACCTCGCCTCCACCTTCCAAAAAGACGAAGGTATTGACCTCCGCAAAGACAAGCAAGCGCTGCAACGTCTCACCGAAGCGGCAGAGAAAGCCAAAATTGAGCTTTCCAGCGTTACTCAAGCGGAAATTAACCTACCCTTCATCACAGCTACCCAGGATGGACCAAAACACCTGGATATGGTTCTAACTCGTGGCAAGTTTGAGGACCTTTGCGCTGACTTAATTGATCGTTGCCGCATTCCCGTTGAGAATGCAGTGCGGGATGCCAAGATCGACAAAAGCGCGATCGATGAAGTCGTCTTAGTGGGTGGTTCTACCCGAATTCCAGCCGTTCAAGAATTGGTCAAGCGTGTCTTAGGTAAAGATCCTAACCAAAGCGTTAACCCCGATGAAGTTGTCGCCGTTGGTGCAGCGATCCAAGCAGGTGTTCTAGCTGGTGAAGTCAAGGATATCCTACTCCTCGACGTTACCCCATTGTCTCTGGGTGTTGAAACCTTGGGCGGTGTCATGACCAAGATTATTCCTCGCAACACCACTATCCCCACCAAGAAGTCAGAAACCTTCTCGACGGCTGTGGATAATCAAACTAACGTAGAAATCCACGTCCTCCAAGGTGAGCGTGAGATGTCTAATGACAACAAGAGCTTGGGAACTTTCCGCCTTGATGGTATCCCCTTCGCTCCTCGTGGCGTTCCCCAAATCGAAGTGATTTTCGACATCGACGCCAACGGTATCCTCAACGTCACTGCGAAGGATAAAGGTACTGGTAAAGAGCAATCGATCAGTATTACTGGCGCTTCAACCTTACCTGATAGCGAAGTTGAGCGTATGGTTAAGGAAGCCGAATCCAATGCCTCTACCGACAAAGAGCGTCGTGAGAAGATTGACCGCAAGAACCAAGCTGATTCTCTCACCTATCAGGCTGAAAAGCAGCTTGCTGAGTTGGGCGACAAAGTTCCCGCTGCGGAAAAAACTAAAGTTGAAGAGCTGATTAAAGACCTACGGGATGCCGTCAGCAAGGAAGATGACGATCGCATTAAGACACTGACAACTGAGCTACAACAGTCACTTTACACAATTGGTACTAACTTGTATCAACAACAAGGTGCAGGTGGTCCTGATGCAGGTGGTCCGGGTGCTGGACCTGGCGCGGCGGGTACCGATGGTGCTTCTAGCGGTGGAAATGCCGATGATGTGATTGATGCTGAGTTCTCTGAACCACCTAAGTAGAAGTTGAGAGATGTAGAGACGTTCTGCTGGAACGTCTAAAATCCAAAGGGTTGATAGATGCCTACGGCTTCTGATCAACCCTTTTTTCTTATGAGAAATATTTATAGAACTGTAGAGACGGTTGCCCACCAAGCAAATCACCATAGACCTTGCCGACGACCTCGCCCAACTTAACCAATCTGTGATCACCCAAGAAAGCGCGATCGCTTCATTTCCACAAGAACGCATTACCCTCGGTCGCGTTAGCGCCATGACCGGAATTAACCAAGCAGCATCTGTATTCACTACGACCTCGCTCTCCTACTCTGGCGACTCTTGAGTTGGGAACGCCCCTGGTCGGACTTGTAGCCTTTGTGTCCTATCCTGGCGCAGCACTTCGATTTCTAATGCACCACCAATTGAACTGGCTTCAACCTGCTCTTGTACCTCACCTGCGGTTTTAATTGGTTTCCCACCAACTTTTTGAATAATATCTCCTGGTTGCATCCCAGCTTTTTGAGCGGGTGAATTTTTAGCAATATTGACAATAATCACTCCCACATCTTTCGTGACTTTAAAGCCAGCATTATTGTCCTGATTGATATCTTTCTTCAACTCCGGTGTCAGCGCCACCATTTTAATTCCCAAATAGGGATGTTCCACTTTTCCTTTCGAGAATAGCTGATTGGCAATGCGTTGTGCAGTTCCTACAGGGATCGCAAAGCCCAAACCCTGCGCCCCCGCCCGAATTGCTGTATTAATCCCAATCACTTCCCCTCTGGCATTGAGCAAGGGACCGCCAGAATTACCCGGGTTAATTGCCGCATCAGTTTGGATAAAGCTAACTCGTTTTTCGGGAACGCCTACCTGAGAACTGGAACGCCCCAAAGCACTAATAATGCCAACTGTCACCGTATTATCAAGTCCGAGGGGATTACCAATAGCGATCGCCCATTCTCCTGGTGTCAACTTTTCTGCTGTTCCCAATTGCACCGTGGGTAACGAACTCGCATTGATTTTAACCACTGCCACATCCGTTACAGAATCAACTCCTACCACCTTCCCGTCAAAGGTTCGACCATCCTTAAGGGTAACTTTGACCGAGTTCGCCCCAGAAATAACATGAGCATTAGTAATCAGCTT
>CADCTM010000405.1 GCA_902805485.1 uncultured Coleofasciculus sp.
AAATCTGCGACAAAAAAGCCCCCTCTCTTCGTTCAACTAACCCGTATTACGCTCATTACTATAGTAGGTGCGATCGCCTTTAGCCAAGTCTGGGTAGCCAGCAACATCGCTAACCTTGCTATCAACAGCATAGATGTCACAAATTCCCTCAATTACCAAAAAGATGCCTCTCTAGGTCAAAAAAACGCCGCCATCGGAGGAGGTGGATACGTTACAGGTATTTACATCCATCCGCAACAACAGAATCTCGTCTATATCAAAACTGATGTTGGTGGTTTTTATCGCTGGAATTTAACCGAACAACGCTGGATGCCCCTAACAGATCACTTTCCTCTGGAGCAGAGCAATTACTATGGAGGAGAAGCGCTAGCACTCGATCCCAACAATCCAGATATTGTCTATATTGCTACCGGAAAATTCACCGCAAACTGGTGGCCGCACCGGGGGACTATTTTCAAATCCACAGATCAAGGAAAGACTTGGAGCAAACTGAATATAGACCTAAAAATGGGCGGCAATGAGGAGCTTCGCTGGGTAGGAGAAAGATTGGCTGTCAATCCCTTGGATTCTAATATTATCTTCTTTGGCTCACGGCAAGATGGTTTATGGAAGTCGTCGGATGCTGGCACGACATGGAACCAAGTCACCACTTTTCCCGGAAAACCGCAAGCAAATATTGGCATTACAGCGATTTCCTTTGGAGCAAAATCTACTATACAAGCAATCTATTCCGTAGCTTACGGTGATGGCATATACAAGTCTACTGACATAGGTGAAACTTGGAGCAAAATCCCTGAGAGTCCTTCGGAAGCTAAACGAATTGTTGTTACTAGCGAAGGTATTTTGTATGTAACGCACTCTTTGGGAGTCAGTAAATATAACAATGAAGTTTGGAGCAACATCACACCAGTCGGTAGCAGAAACGCCTTCAATGCACTCAGTATTAACCCAGCAAACCCCCAAGATGTAATAGTTTGCACAAGCGGCGAAAATACGAAAATCTACCATTCTCTGGATGGCGGCACTACATGGACAGAGCAGAAACGCTCGATGAACAGCACCGTTCCTTGGTGGTCTGATTATATGCTTTCAACGCCATCTGTTGCCGCTATTGAATTTGATCCTCATGTTGCAGGCAGAGTTTGGTTTACTGATTGGTTTGGCATCTGGCGGACAGAAAATATTAATAATAATCCAGTTGCTTGGACAAATTATCAAAAAGGTCATGAGGAGGTGGTAACTTTTACGCTGGTTTCACCTCCAAAAGGAGCTTTGTTGTTAAGTGGAATGGCGGATGTAGATGGTTTCTACCATAACAATGGACTCGATGTTTATCCTTCTAAACCGTTTCGTGGTGCTTCATTTCAGGATACCTACAGCATCGATTATTGTGAAACTGACCCGTTAAAATTGGTGCGCGTCGGTGGGAATAGGTCAAATAATATTTATACAGGCGCGACTTCAACAGATGGCGGGCTAACGTGGAAGCAGTTTGCTTCATTTCCCCCAAAAACGATGCCGATGCGCGTGGCAGTTTCCGCGACTAACCCAAATCTGTTCGTTGTAACAACTAGTAGCGGTCAACCTTTACGTACAACTGATGGGGGTGTGTCTTGGCAAAGTGTGTCAGGGTTGCCTAATGGCTTTGAAGGCGTGTGGAACTGGACGCAATCGCTCTCCAATGATCCTGTGGATAGTAACACGTTTTACTACTATGCCACGGGCAAAGTTTATCGCAGTACGGATGGCGGCGCTTCTTTTGTAGCTGTGAATGAATCTTTAGCTACAGAAGATAGTTGGCACTCACTGAAAGCTTTACCAGGAGTTAAAGGTGAAGTCTGGCTTAGTCTTGACAAAAAGGGGCTTTACCGCTCAACAGATGGTGGTAAAACATTCTCTAAGCTTGATAATGTAGTGAATGCCCATTTGTTTGCCTTCGGAAAGCCAAATAGGGGAAGCAAAATTCCCGCCCTGTATTTGTATGGAAATGTGGCGGATCTGGGCGACGGCATCTTCCGTTCTTTAGATAGAGGAAAAAGCTGGACGAAAATAGGCTCGCGCTCTAAGCCTATAGGCAATAATCCTAACGTCATGGAGGCAAGTTCGCAACAGTTTGGTCTCGTATTTATTGGTACTAACGGTAGAGGAATTTACTACGGAACTCAGTAAGAGAGTAATTTGAGTTTAAATGTTGTTGGCAAGATCGCGATCGCTTTTTCGTTAAACTTCGTAAACTGTTTCGTCTTCTTTGCGCCACGCTGGATCAACAATACAGATAAAAACAAGTGGTTCTGTTCCAGAATTATGAATAAACTGCTTGGCATTTGGGGGAATATATACAGCATCCCCCGCTTCGACTAGCTGCTTTTCGTCATCAATATGCATCTCTCCCCTACCACTGAGGATGTAATATACTTCTGATGTTGTCAAAGAGTGCAGTACCGAACTTTGCCCAATTTTCACAGTCGCGTGAGCTAAACTATAGCCTAACTCCAAGCGCTGCTTATCCGGATGTAATAATTCTCGTAATTGAGTGCCATCACCCGCGATAAATTCGGCACAAGCTTTAAGCTTTTGAATAAGCATTATCGATTACCCTTTAATACGAGGTAGTATACCGATTACCTTTCGAGCAATAATCTGAACAGTTAATCGCTGCCTCTGTATTCGCAATTGAAGGATTCACCGTACATTTAAGACGATAATCATTTGTAAAAAAACGACAATCT
>CADCTM010000406.1 GCA_902805485.1 uncultured Coleofasciculus sp.
TCGATTGGCTCAAGAAAAATACCAATTGCTAGTCTAAATTAGTGTTAAGGATACCGAATGGCTAGCCGTTGAATCATCCCCTTGCCAACTTTAACGGGACGCATCGCTTACTGGTATTCTTAACGTTTACCAGTTTCTAATTCTGTAGATTCTATGGACCGAAGTCCATTACCTGAACGATGTAGTAATCTCCCAAGCGTAGGATGAGTATCTTAGCTCTTCCAACGCTTGGGAGAGTTAGGAGGTCTTATGCTTACTGAAAATGTTCGTAATACACTGCTTGATATTGCAGATTTAAACAATCTGAAATCGGAACTGAATCGATTACCGGCTGTTGATGTAGGGGATTACATTGCTGAACTACCCCCAGACGCCCGGGCGATCGCATTTCGAGTCCTCAATAAAGCTCAAGCGACGGATGTCTTTGAATACTTGCCACAGGAAATACAGGAAGAACTCATTGGTGCAATGCACGATACCCAGGTATCTCATATTGTAGAAGCCATGAGTCCGGACGACCGAGCAGAGTTGTTTGATGAACTGCCTGCTGGTGTCGTCAAGCGCCTGTTGCAACAACTGAGTGCAGAGGAACGACAAGCCACCGCGACCATTCTGGGCTATCCAGAAGGCACAGCAGGGCGCGTGATGACCACAGAATACGTGCGACTGCGACAAGGATTAACCGTCGGGCAAGCCTTAAGCAAAATCCGCCTTCAGGACGAAGATAAGGAGACGATTTACTATGCCTACATCACCGACGATAATCGCAAACTCGTACAAGTAATATCACTGCGGCAACTGTTATTTTCGATTCCTGACGCCCTAGTCCGCGATATCTCCAGCAACCGCGTGATTAAAGCCCGAACCGAAATGCCCCAAGAAGAAGTCGCCCAACTGATGAAACGCTACGACTTAATTGCGCTGCCTGTGGTTGATCGAGAAGATCGATTAGTCGGCATTGTCACAATTGATGACATGGTAGATATCTTGGAGGAAGAAGCCACCGAAGACATTCAAAGGCTAGCTGGGGTCAGTGGTGGGGATGAAGCGGCTTTGTCGCCGCCCTTAGTCACCCTTCGTAAGCGTTTGCCGTGGTTGGTCGGGAATATTGCTCTGTATATTGGTGCCGCGAGTGCGATCGCACCCTTTCAGAATGTAATTTCAACGGTGCCAGTTTTGGCAATTATTATGCCAATTTTAGCTAATAGCAGTGGTAATGTCGGCTTTCAAGTTTTATCGGTGACAGTGCGAGGACTGGGTATTGGTGAAATCACGCCAAAGGATACTCCGCAAATTCTGCGTAAGGAACTTCTCGCCGGACTAGGCACTGCCTTAACCCTGGGTATTGCCTTGGCTTGTCTTTCTTTGATTTGGTCGCGTCCCCAAGAGCGATGGGTGGCGTTTGTTGCAGGACTGGTGATGGCAATTAATATTTTGGTGGCTGCCACACTGGGGACACTCTTACCAATGGGCATCAAGCGTTTGAACCTCGATCCAGCACTCATTAGTGGTCCGTTGTTGACTACTACGCTAGATGCGTTAGGGTTCTTAACCTTTCTCTCTCTGGTTTCTGTAGCGTTGAACATTTTCCATCTACAATCCTGATGAACAGTGAACAGTGTTCACTAGTTACTGTTCACTGTTCAATGGCTCTCAATCGCGGTATTTTTGCCATAACGACTAGTTCCAATTTATCTGTATGGCTACCACTGTCTGGACACGCCGCCACATTCTGAGTTTGGCTGATTTCACCCCTGCTGAATACGACACGATCTTGCAAACCACCGCCAGCTTTCAGGAGGTGCTATCAAGGCGGACGAAAAAAGTACCCGCCTTACAAGGTCAGATGGTGGCAAATTTGTTTTTTGAATCCTCTACCCGCACTCGTAGTAGTTTTGAACTGGCGGCAAAGCGCCTCAGCGCCGATACGCTGAACTTTGCTCCGGGAACTTCTTCTCTAAGCAAGGGAGAAACCATTCTTGATACGGCAAAGACTTATTTGGCAATGGGCGCCGATATGATGGTGATTCGCCATCGTGAGGCGGGAGTTCCCCAAGCGATCGCTTTTGAGATGGATCGCTTAGGCGTGCGGGTGGGTGTTCTCAATGCGGGTGATGGTTTGCACGAACACCCGTCCCAAGCACTGCTTGACTTGTTTACGATTACATCTCTCATTGATTTTGAATACCCCCGCATCGGACTTTTGGCGGGCAAAAAGATTGCGATTGTTGGCGATATTCTCCACTCACGGGTTGCGCGTTCTAATATCTGGAGTCTCACGGCGACCAAAGCAGAGGTACATTTGGCGGGACCACCCACTCTACTCCCTCAATTGTTTGCCGAATGGGGAACTGGGGCAGAGAAAAGGGAAGGTTCCTCAATTGCTCAGATCCCTAACCGTAATTTATTTCTCCACTGGGATATCGAACCTGCTCTTAAAGATGCGGATTTTGTAATGACTTTGCGGCTACAAAAGGAACGCATGACTGCCCATTTATTGCCGAGTTTACGAGAATATCATCAGCGTTATGGCATAACACGCGATCGCCTAAAACTCTGTCAACCCGATGTCAAAGTCCTACATCCAGGTCCCGTTAACCGAGGCGTCGAAATTAGCTCTGACTTAATGGATGACCCCCAATTTAGCTTGATTTCCCAGCAAGTTACCAGTGGAGTAGCGGTACGGATGGCGCTGTTATATCTCATGGGTAGCAGCAAAATCTAACCG
>CADCTM010000407.1 GCA_902805485.1 uncultured Coleofasciculus sp.
AATTCTAAAGAAAATACTAGTAAACTAGAAGACATTTGCAAATATGTATTAAGCGCTTAGAGCTTAGTTGTTTCACTATGATAGAGTGCCAGGGGACTTCATCAAAACTTCATGTAAGCTTTACATAATTTTCACCACAGTGGGTGATAAATCGATAGATGAGATGAAGTGACCGACTACCGTATTCACAAAGTATCTTCTTGGATGTACGGCTAGTATTCACCCTAAACTCCCTCAAAAGCTCCAAAAACTCAGTTTTAAACTGCTGTCGATTAGGGTAAAAGGAAAATGATCCTGATTCGTAATCTTGTCCAACAGGCACTATCTACCGGGTACTTGACCATAGAAGCTGAAGAGCAATTACGGCAAATGCTCGCCAAAAAGTATGATCTCGAAGACTTAAAAGCTTTTATGACCTTACAAAAAGCTGCAATGACAGGTCAAGTCAAGCAACAGTCTCGCGAACTGTTGCGTTTGTAGATCACCCATCTTGAAAGCTGGAACCTTGGCACAGGTAAGCTATCACCGTCGCGCCTTAGTGTTCTTGCTTTCATCATTAAAATCATCATCATCCTCAAACCCCCAATCCTCCTCATCTTCCTCTGGTTCAACAGTCCGATTAGGCGGCACAATCACTCGATAGTTGGCATCGTAAACCACATCAGCTTTGCC
This sequence comes from uncultured Coleofasciculus sp., assembly GCA_902805485.1. GTDB lineage: Bacteria > Cyanobacteriota > Cyanobacteriia > Cyanobacteriales > Coleofasciculaceae > CADCTM01. The sequence goes on from CADCTM010000407.1 coordinate 673, forward strand.
AACACCCGCCTGCTTTTGTTCCCGTTCTCGATAGCTGTAGGAATATGCACCAGATGGAGGGCTAGATGGTGGCTGTGGCATCGTTTCATTGTTGCGCTCGGTGCTTTGTTTACTCACTTCGCGATCGCTTTGATCCGTCTCCCTGGCTCGCTCACCACCTTGGCGCGTTGAGGTGGATGCTGATTCATCAAATTCCCAGTTTTCACCATTATGCTCCTCCCAATCCGAGCCAACACTGGTTTTCGGGGTTTCTGGTGGTGGCGGAGTATAACTTTGACGATTAGGAACGGGATCTTCGTAATCACTCCGAAATGGGCGAGTTTGAGGGGGAACTTCCAAGGGTTCGGCAAAACGGCGAGGGGAGGAACTAATGAGAAGAAACTGGAGAAATTGCAAGACTAAACTAGTAACCACACCAGAAGCGATCGCAAATCCGATCCACGTCGCCAACGGCAAGACAGGTGTTTGCATCCCCAAAAACCCCAGCGATAGCACCGGCGATAAATTGGAAAAGGCAAACAACGCCAGCCCACCGATAACAATAAAAAGCAAGACAATCCGAATCACAGGCATTTCAAATCGCGTTTTGAGTTATAAATTGCTGAGTTATTTATTCCTATGATCGAAAATACGAGAACTTGAGTCCTAACTCTAGGTTACTGCTTTACTTCCCCACTCAACACTCCTTAATGTCCCTGCCAGCGATTAATTGGAATGCAATCAATATTAAGCTGGTCTAAGACACGCGCCACAACAAAATCCACCAAATCCTCAATCGTTTGGGGGTTATGATACCAAGCGGGGATAGCCGGCACAATTCTTGCTCCAGCTTCAGCTAACGCCGTAAGGTTACGGAGATGAATCAAGCTAAACGGCGTTTCACGAGGCACAATTACCAATTGACGCCCTTCCTTAAGTTGAACATCCGCCGCCCGCTCCAACAAATCAGAACTTAAGCCCGTCGCAATTTTCGCCACAGTACTCATACTACAAGGCATAATCACCATCCCAAGAGTCCGAAAAGAGCCACTAGCAACCGTTGCTCCCACATCTCCCCAGCGATGACAAATCAGCTTTCCCCCCGTCAATACCCCTGCCTGTTCCCGCCAAAATTGTTCCTGTTGGTCAGGTTCAGTCGGCATCCGGATTTCCTGTTCTGCCTGCCAAACCATATACGTTGATTTCGAGGCAACCAGTTCAATTGCATAATCAGCTAAGAGTAGAAATTTTAACGCCCGAACGGCATAAATTAAGCCGGAGGCGCCGGTGATACCGAGAATTAAAGGAGTTGTCATTAGTCCTTAGTCCAATTTTAGTGAGTTGTTAGTAACTAGTAGTTAATCGTCAGTTGAGTCAGCGGATTATGTAACGAAAGAAACCAGTAACTAGTGACTAATGACTAATGACTAGTGACTAATGACTCATTCCTCTAAATCTTCACTACGAGCAACGCTTCCACCACCAACGGTTACGAGGTCAATTTGTTGACGGTAGTAATCAACGCTTTTAACTTGAACTTCCACACGATCGCCTAATCGATAAGCGGTGCGATTTTTGCGCCCAACTAAACAGGCGTGTCGAGAGCGATACTCGTACCAATCATCTTTTAGGGAGCTAACATGAACCAGTCCTTCTACTAACAAGTCTTCAATTTCCACAAAGAAACCGTAAGATTGAACCCCGGTAATTAATCCACTAAAAACATCACCAGTACGCTCTTTCATCTGTTCAGCTTTCTTAAGTCCCTGTAAATCTACCTCAGCATCACTAGTCAGCTTCTGGCGATCATTGAGATGGGGAACCAATGATGTTGCTTGACTTTCCAACTCTTGCTGTAAATCTGGTGGCAAAACATTCCAGTTGATGTTACCGTGGCTTTCACTATGACCCAAGTTAACCGGATCTTTAGAACGAGTGGAACGGCGATCGCGTCCTTTGTCAAATAGCGCCCGTAGCACTCGTTGCACAAACAAATCTCCATAACGCCGTAGGGGGGAAACCGCGTGAGTATAGCCTGTATCCAACGCTAAACCAAAGTGAAATCCCGGTTTAGAACTGTAACCAACCGGCTTAAAGGTAGACTGCAACAAATATGTCAACACTTTTGGGGCAGTTGATTTGGCAAATAGCTGAGTAAAGCGCTGATAGTCTTGAGGAGTAACTTCCTCCTCCTGTTGGAGTTGCATATCTAGCTGGAGATTACTGCCAAGTTTGATTAAATCCAGAAGTTCTTCCGCATCGGGTGCCGACTGTACGCAGTAGAGTGTTGGTAAGGACAGCGCCTGTAAATGTGTCGCAATCGCTTGATTTGCCAGCAGCACAAAATCCGTTAATAACCCTCGAATTGGTAGAGTTGGCGAGGCAATAATTGCGCCAATGCGACCTTCATCTTTATAAGGATACGGGTACTGATTCTCTAAAAGATTCAGTTCAACTGCCCCCCGTTGCTGCCGAGAAGTTTTGACTGCCGGACTAAGGGTAAAAAACAGCTCTTTGAGCATTTCCAGGGCTGGTGCTACGCTTGATGTCTCTGTATCTTCATCTTCGCCCAGTAGTGACTGTACCTGCTCGTAACTGAATGCGTGGTCTACTTGAATGACAGATGATTGAATTTCAAACTCGACGAGTTCACCGCTCTTATCAAAAGTGAGCAGAACTGAGAGCGTCAAGCGGTCTTCATCGGGTATTAAAGAGCAACGACTCGCCACGGCATCTGGAAGCAAAGGCAGGATCGTGTCTCCCAGGAAAACCGCCGTACCGCGCTTTCTCGCTTCTTTATCAAGCGGAGAGTCTTGCGGAACAAAAACAGCAACATCAGCGATGTGGACGCCAAGTTGCCAGTGTCCAGCTTCAGTTTTTTCTAGGGTGAAGGCATTTTCGACAATTTGATTGGCATTACTTTCGGATTCGCCTTCAATGGTGACAGTAAGAAGCGATCGCAAATCGAGGCGCTTTTTTAAATCTGCCTTGCGAATCTGTTTGGGTAAGGCATCTGCGGCGGCGAGAACAGCGTCGGAAAAGTTGCAGCGTAAATCATGTTTGCAGCAAACGATATCAGTGTCAGCCGCGTCTTCGGCATCACTTCCCAAAACACGGGCAACTTGACCAATCGGTGGGTTTTGTCCTAGGGGATAGCGTAGCACTTCGACATGAACCAGATGGTCAACAGCTTGCTCTAGGCTGTCATCTTTGGGTTGGAGGTCAAGTTCAAATAAAAGTCGGTCATCGAGGGGAACCGCTTGATAACCGTTGTTAGTTTGCTTGACGCGCGCGAGTACCGAAGGATTGACTCGTTCTAGGATTAAGCGGACTTGACCTTCAGGACTGCGACGCCTGCTGCCTTCTTTGGTAATTTTGACCAAAACGCGATCGCCATTCCAAGCTGTACTCAGGTGATTTTTCTGAATATAAATATCATCAGCGTCCTCGACATCTTGGATCGCAAAGCAAAATCCCTTGCTCGAACAACGCAGCTTGGCTTCTACAACGTCATCTTCTTGGATGCGACGGTATCTGCCGCGATCTTTGACTAAAATGCCGATTTTTTCGAGCGCGTCTAAAGCAATTTGGAGTTTTTCGAGACTCTCATCATCCTGACAACCGAGTTTCTTCTCCAACACTTTCGGAGCGACTAATTTATCATCTGTGAAATTAGACAGTAGTGTAGCGATTGAAAATTCCATCCAACAATCCTTTGTATCTGAAGCGTGGTTTTAGTTGCTCTTACCCTGTTGTGCCCTGCGCTGGTCATAATGTGACGGTATTAAGCGAGAACACCAATGATCAGGTGTTCACTCTTTGGCGGCGCATTCATTACCTAAACTGACTGCCTCGGTGTACCCGTTGCCCGTTCTCGTGTTCCTGGCGCGAGACTCGTGAACCTCAAGCCACATGGCAGTGGATGACTCGCGGCTCTCGGCTGATCAAGGTGTAGGCGTGAAAGTGCCGATTTGTACCACTGTTTCAACGGCAATAGCACGTTCGCGCCTCTTAGTCCTTTTACAGAAAATGATTACTCCTCTGTTGGCATTGTCATCAAACGGGAATTAGAGACCAACTGCATGGGAGAAGTAATCGCTACTGGGTGAAGTATGCTTGAGCCACCCAGTAAGTGAGAGCTTCGGGACACGTACTTTGACACACTGCCAAGCACAAGTACTTTTGTCACTTTGACCTCTGACCTTCCCCAAGCAAGGATTTTAGATTATTGGACTACTGACTTGGTTTTGAGCGTCTGGATTCATCCAGAGAAACTCAATTTTGAGTCCTTAATCCAACATCACTCACGCCCCCAGATTTATCTGTAGTGGTGTTCAATCCAAAATCCAAAATCGTTAATCCAAAATCGGATGACTCGCACGGGCAGCAAGGGTGATGGGTTACAGTGACAATGGACAGTATGCTTATTATTTTAGGTTCTAGGCGTCCGTTCACATAATCCCTTCTCAAAAAGAGCGTATCTACTTTTGAGTGAGCAAGGTACGCAACAAGCGTGAAGTGGTTGATACAGCCAGACCCGCTCTCTGGAAAGGCGGTTAAGATTTATGTTTAGTCAGTTGCGAATTCATTATCCCAAAGGCAGCTTAGTCACTGAGCTAGTAGCCATCGATCACGGTCAGTACATTGTGCGTTGCTTGGTGCAAAATGAGGGAACAACCCTGGTGACAGGTCTTGCAGCGGCTCAAACGGTTGAAGTGGCAGAAGACCAAGCGAGAAACCGTGCGTTAACGGCTTTAGGCATTAGCACCACAACAGTTACTCCCCAACCCCAAACGTCACCGATTATTTCTACGGCATCGTTGCCACTAAGCGCCAACCCAGCGATCGCATCCACAGCACTGTCTGAGACTCCTGCTGTGCCTTCGGCGACGCCATCTCAAAGCGAGGAACCGACTCAACCCGGTCATTTTCCAGAAACGACTACAGTTCGTGAGGCTAATCCTTTATTGTCCGTTGAGTCAAAGACTGAGGAAGTTGCCGCTATGACAACACCTTTGGTGGCTGATGAGCTAAGTTTTACTAATCAGTTTGACTCAGCCGAAGTCGAGACAGCTCAAGAGGTTGAAACTGGAATTGAGATGACCCCAAAAGTGTCTCCGATGCCGCACAAGGATACACCGCTTACATCTTACACTCCGAATGAAGTGGCAGAAGACACGAGCGGAGTCGCTTCCACGACGAGTCCAATTGACTTTTCTGACATTATTGCCAGAACGAATGTGGAACTCAAGCGTTTGGGTTGGACAAATCAGCAGGGGCGTGATTATCTGGTACAAACTTACGGAAAGCGATCGCGTCAGTTGCTAAAGGATGATGAATTGCTGGATTTCTTGCAGCATTTAGAATCTGAACCCTCGCCGTAGGACTCGTGACAGTGAGTAGGGGCGGCGTTGCACAATGGTTGGATGATACTAAACCAAGTGAAAGTAGGATGGGTGTCCTACCAGTCCTTATTCAAGGGCAAGATGCCCATCCCACAAACAGAATTCAGCCAATGTGCAACGATGCCTTACTTGGATTTAGCCAACAGCAAGGGGCAGACGTGCTGCCGAGGGACGGCGTTCAATCACTTGATCGATTAAGCCATAATCCTTAGCTTCGGCTGGGGACATAAAGAAGTCCCGTTCTGTATCTTCTTGAATTTTTTCTAGAGGTTGACCAGTGTGGTTGGCAAGCTGCTCGTTCAGGAACTGCTTGAGGTAAAGAATTTCCCTAGCCTGAATCTCGATATCGGTGGCTTGCCCCTGAATCATGCCAGATATTAAGGGCTGGTGAATCATAATTCGAGAATGAGGTAAGCTCATCCGCTTACCGGGCGCACCGGCACTCAGTAAGAAAGCCCCCATACTGGCAGCTAATCCAACACAGATTGTGCTGACATCGGGACGAACTTGATTCATCGTATCGAAAATGCCCATGCCGGCTGTTACTGAACCGCCTGGAGAGTTGATGTAGAGGTAAATGTCTTTTTCTGGGTCTTCTGCTTCGAGGAACAATAGCTGGGCAACAATTAAGTTTGCCAGGTCAGAATCAACCTGTTGTCCCATAAAAATGATGCGTTCCCGCAAAAGACGAGAGTAGATGTCAAAGGCGCGTTCGCCACGACCGGATTGCTCAATAACTGTAGGAATCATGCGGAAAGCTTAGGCTCGTATTTCTCTCGATTGTAACGATTGGAAGCGGCTTCCTGTTGGTTCAGAGGCTCTAAAGCTAATTACTCTCTCAGACTGTAAGTCGCGGCTATATAAACTTGTGTTCGTAAGGCAGGACTAAGGAAGAATTAAGTAGCTCGGATTTCTAATTGCCAAGATGAGGATTTGCTCATCCTAGCCCTCACCTGTGAATGTGTGCCAATTCAAAAGGCGGAACGTAGACTTTTGGCATCCCCTTGAAGCGAATGTACTATTACCGATAAATCCACCTAAATGGGTGAGTCAATCAGATGAAGCACTGCGGCAAGCAGAAGGCGAATGTAATTTAATTTAAATATGAACTAACAAGATCGAGGAGTGCCTACCATGCTCAACAGACTTCTCCAAGCGGCTACGATAACATTTTTGCTAAACCTGATCGCGTATATCAATCCGCAAGATACTAATCAATCTGCGGCTCTCTTGCCTTCGCGTACAATCTCAAAGATCGTGCTGAGTTTGCGGTAGTGTATTTCCTAGTAGCTGAGTTTGCGGTAGTGTATTTCCTAGTAGCCGAATTAGTTCTGATTTGTTAGTAATAAAAATAGAGGGTCATTGCTTCCGGTTATTAGGGATTTGGCAGGGCTGTCTATATTGTCTATCAAATTGCCAGTTTTTAACTCAGCGTTACAACAGACATAGTAGCTTAATTTAAGCCCCAAAATTTACAAAAAAGAGTTTTAAGGGGAGGAATGATGATTTTAACAACAACCGATGTGATTCAAGGTGCAATTGTTGAAAGTTATTTAGGAATTGTTACGGCGGAAGTAGTTTATGGTACTAATGCCTTGCGAGATTTTTTTGCAGGAATTCGTGATGTAATTGGTGGACGTACTGGCAGTTATGAACGAGTGTTTGAAAAAGGTCAGCAGGATGCCCTTAATGAACTTCAGCAACGTGCCCAACGTTTAGGCGCAGATGCTGTAATTGGGATTGAAATTGACACGGGTACGATTAATGTTGACTCCAAAGGGGCGTTATTATTGATTACTGCTACTGGCACGGCGGTAAGGTTACAGAAACCGACTCCTGGGAGGTTTTAATTTGAGTGCATAAAACTGACATCGGTACTAGAGGATTATTTAGCTTTTGCGATCGCGGCAGAGTTCGTCGCTCTCAAATTCCTAGTCTTCAACGACTGATACTTCTTTTCAGTCATTCCTGGCAAATCAAATATTGTATCTAACTATATTTGACAAATTATTCAAAATATGCTTGGATTAGAGTTATGGGGCAACTGGCTAGGTGATCTAAAAAGCCACTGTCTGGCTTAGTCACCTTAAAATCTTCTCAGATGTCGACCTTTCTCAGTTCTTACATAAATTGTCACAAATCACCAAAGGGCAGGTGGCTGGTAAATTCCCGTTTGGCATTGAACGGTAGACACCTGTTCTCGTCAGGTGTAATGTCTAAATTAACCAAAAGTGCTATCGGCGCTGACTCTTCGAGAGTTGCTGATGCTAACACAGCAGCGCCCAGGCCATCGCAGGGAGTCTTATGACTTATAAAGAAAAGCTGAATCCGTGGTGCATCATCCGCCCCATCCCAAATTTACAAGCGCAAATTGTTGCACGCTTTCGCCGCAGAGTTGATGCGGAAGGACGGCTAAAAATCCTAAAAAGAATGACTCCAAACGGTTCCTTTGAAATCGTATTTGACATTGCAACAAAAAATACAGACTCAGCAGACGGTTCACCAACCGTCTAATCCAATCGAGAAATAGAATGAAGCGATTATGACAATTTCATTTCGCTGCTAACAAACTCGTGACAGCAAATTTAAAATCCTGCCCCTGCCAATTTAAGTAACAAGTGAAGAGTGAAAAGAAGGACTAGATTCTAACACTGTTCACTCAGGAAAAGCTTGTAGAGATAAAGGTTATCCTTGTCTCTACATTTGTTATGAAAATACCTATAATCGGATTATGAAAAACCATGCGGTTGTTTAATAACGCGCTCTTTTATCGGTGAAGATAAAACAATTGAAGTGGTAGTCTGACCAAAGCGACTAAGCTGTTCAATTAGCGATTCTAAGTGAGAAATAGAAGAAGCGATCGCCTTAATTGAAAACGAACAACTTCCCGTAACATGATTACACTCCAAAACCTCCGGCAAGTCATTAATTAAAGCAATAATTTGTGGATACTCCTGGGGCGTCGTCGTCAACCCAATCATCGCTATTAGCGGCAACCCAATCTTCTGGGCATTCACCTGGGCGCGATATCCCGTAATAATTCCCGCCTCTTCCATTTTATGCACCCGTTCAGCCACAGCAGGCGGAGAAAGCCCAACCCTTCGCCCCAACTCGGCAAACGAGAGTCGCGCATCATCTTGTAGTGCCTGCAAAATTTGCCAACTCGTATCATCTAACAATTTTTCAGAATCGAAAGTCATTGCTTATTTTTACTTTGGAATCATAGCAATTTATTGCTAAATACTTTCAGTTCATTATTCAAACTCCCACTAATATTTTCTATCCTAATAAGACCCCTAAAATTGTCTGAAATATAGCTAAATCATGGACATCAGTTTTTTTCTCAAAGGGCTGATTATTGGCTTCTCCATTGCCGCGCCAGTCGGACCAATTGGAGTGTTGTGTCTTCGCCGTACCTTAGCTCAAGGGCGTTTATCTGGCTTCGTTTCCGGTTTAGGCGCAGCAACAGCCGATGCAATATATGGTTGTATTGCGGGACTTGGACTAACTTTCATTTCCAGTTTATTAATTCATCAACAGTTAGGGTTGCGCTTGATTGGTGGTGCATTTTTGTGCTATTTGGGAATCAAGACTTTTACAAGCTTATCTACAGAGCAAGCGGCGAAAGTGACAGGAAGTAGTCTTCTTAGTGCATATGTTTCAACATTTTTCCTAACCTTGACAAATCCCCTGACGATGCTTTCATTTGCCGCTGTGTTTGCTGGGTTGGGCGTTGCGAATACGAGTGCTAATTACTTACTGGCAATTATTCTAGTTTTGGGTGTTTTTACAGGTTATGCCCTTTGGTGGCTGCTACTGTGTGGTTGTATCGGGCTAGTTCTGACGAAAGTGACAGCAAAGCGCTTGCAGTGGGTCAACCGAATTTCTGGCATTATCATTACGATGTTCGGCGTGGTGGCACTGTTGAGTCTGAAAACTTGATCAGAGTTATAACTCGCTTTCGGTGTCCTCTCAATCTTGAAAGAAGATAAATCCAGTTCCCCTCAAGGTTGGGAAATAGGGGGGCAAAACACCCGTAGTTGCATAAGTGTTCATTGAGTATCAGTATCTGTGGGAAAAATGCTTTAAACTGCTAATGATTTAAATGGCATAGAATACCTCAATTTAGGTGAAGTTAGCGGCAAATGATTAACGATAGCGACTACATCAGGAAAGCCGAAGCTACCCGTGTACGGGTGCTGAGTGAAGCACTGCCTTACATTCAACAATTTGCCGGTCGGACGGTGGTTGTTAAATACGGGGGGGCGGCGATGAAAGATAGCACCCTGAAAGATAAAGTTATTCGTGACGTTGTATTTTTAGCCTGTGTCGGTTTGCGCCCTGTAGTTGTTCATGGCGGCGGACCAGAAATTAATAGCTGGTTAGGCAAGCTGGGCATTGAACCCCAGTTTAGAAATGGTCTACGGGTGACTGATGCCGCCACGATGGATGTTGTGGAGATGGTTTTAGTCGGTCGGGTGAATAAAGAATTAGTTTCTCTGATTAACCGCGCTGGTGGCAAGGCTGTTGGGCTTTGCGGCAAAGATGGGAATTTAATCAAAGCGCGTCCTGAAGGTCGAGAAGGCATTGGCTTTGTGGGAGAAGTCAACAGCGTCGATGTTCAACTGATCGAGTCTCTGGTTAATAGTGGCTATATTCCAGTGGTGTCTAGTGTTGCCGCCGATGATACGGGTCAAGCTTACAATATCAACGCTGATACAGTAGCGGGTGAAATAGCGGCTGCTTTAGGGGCAGAGAAGATGATTTTGCTGACAGATACGCCTGGGATTTTGAAGGATTATAAAGACCCCTCTACCCTAATTGCTAAGGTGAGTATTCAAGAAGCGCGAGAGTTGATTGAGATGGGTATTGTTAGCGGTGGGATGATACCGAAAGTAACGTGTTGTGTGCGATCGCTTGCTCAAGGCGTTCGGGCGGCTCATATTATTGATGGTCGCATTCCTCACGCCTTGCTGTTGGAAATCTTCACTGATGAAGGTATTGGTTCGATGATTCTTGCCTCAGAATTTATGTACTAAGGACTAGCTTGACAGTTAGAGTGGTGAATTATTGCCCCAGGCGAATTTTGATTCCTGGTGACGTGTAGGTAAAACGCGAACCACCATAGCCATAGTCATAGGGTGAGCTGGGATACTGGCGAGAATTAATTATCGTTGGGTTAACTAATACCGAATCAGAAATCCTTGAATTGATTATTGTCGGATTAATCAAGGTTGAATTGTCAATTATTCTTGGTCCTGGCGTGATGAGTGTGTTGGATTCCCGGTAGTCAGATACGCCTCTTGTTGGCGTGATGACCGCGTTGCAAGAACCGATGTTAT
>CADCTM010000408.1 GCA_902805485.1 uncultured Coleofasciculus sp.
AAATTTGCCCTAGTTCGCGAGTCGGGTGTTAATACTGAATATCTCAAATCCTTGGAAGCGAAAATTTAAGTTATAGCTGTAGCCATCTTCATTAGGACGCTGCCTGCTTGAGAACGGATTCCATCGCATCCCGTAAACTAGCCGATTGGGGTAGCCGTTTACGAATCCGACTTTTCAACCATGCCCAACACTTTTCAATCCGATTGAGATCTGGCGAATAGGGCGGTAGATAGACGATCTGACACCCTGCGGCTTCAATCAATTGGGCAATGCGACCGCCATGATGAAACGTCGCGTTATCCACAATCACCCACTGACCCGGACGCAGCACTGGAATCAAACAGGTTTCTAACCAGGTCTCAAACACACTTCGGTTACACGACCCCTCAACCGTAAAGGGCGCAATCAGTTGACCATCCCGATAGCCAGCGATCATATTAATGCGTCCCTGCCGTCGCCCGGATTTGAGGTCGTAGAATCGTTCCCCACAAGGAGAGTACCCGTAACCGTAGTTATCTCGTTCATCCATGCCGGACTCATCGACATAGACCAAGTGAGGTGCCTTGAGGTTCTCCAGGTTCCCTAGAAACTCTGCCCGTTTGGCTTCATCCCGTTGGCTGTACCCGTATGTTTTTTTTTACGGGTATGCCCAATCTTCTGTAATGCTCGGCAGAGCGTGCGCTGACTAATTTCCCCGTCCCATAGGTCTGCCATTTCGCTTTGGGTTTTATCTCCATGCTCTTTGACAAAATCCCGAAACTTTTCCCAATCGCTGATTTTGCCGTTCTGTTGAGAGATTTGTCTCGGCTTTGGCTTAACATCCCCCGTTTCGGCTTTGCGCTGGCACCACAGGTTAATCGTGTTGCGACTGATATTGAACACTTGACTTGCCTCACTTTTCTTGAGACCGTCCAACTCGATCGCTTGCATTACTTTTTGCCGGAAATCCTCGCTGTAGGGTTTAGCCATTGAAATGGGGTAGACGCAATTGAAACCCTTCTAGTTTACGTCCTAACCTCAATGGCTATAGCTATATATACGAAGTGATCGCCAGATTTTTTTCTAACAACAAATACAGCCACCAATTTTTTCTAATAGGATAGCCTGTATTGATTGACTGATAAGGCTCCTGGAAATTGCCTTCCCGGAGAGTGACAGAAGAGGGATAAGACGCTCATCAGGGGAACGATCACTCCTGCCTCCCGCCACTGCTTGTAATGCCAATAAACGGTTGAGTAAGGCGGTAAATCTTTCGGCAAATCTTGCCAGTTGCAGCCGTTCTTGAGTTGATAGAACATCCCATCCAAGAGCTCTCGTTTCGTCCAGTTACAAGGTCTTGTCTGCTTCTTAATCGGCAAGAGCTGGAGCAGTAGAGGTTCAAGGATTTCCCATTCGGCGTCTGTGAGGCTGCTGGAATACGGCATGATTAGCTGCATATGGCTTTGGCACTACTTTAAAGGCACATAGTCAAAGATGTCAAATGGGTTCTATACAGCGGGTGCTGACTCAAGACTCCTACAATAAAGAATGCATCCAGGCTACAAGAAGCCATTCGCCGTGCGGGTGGGGTGAAGCGAGCCGTAGATATTATTGAACAGGCAATATCTACGGGCAAGCCAGTCTTGGCTCAAACACAACAATAAGCGAATTTTTCTGCATAAGTGGCGAAACAAGCTCTCTCCGAAAACATTCAACAGGCTCCCACAGCATTACTATGGACTCCCTAAATAGGAAACTTGGTCTGATCGAGAATCTGTTTGAAATTCTGCACGATCTGGGAGCAATGATCGATGTCAATTTTGCCCGGATCGAAGGACCACTAACACCTGATATTCTCCGACAGGCTCTCAATTTAGTGCAAAAGCGTCATCCAATGCTTCAAGTTCACCTGATTGAGCTAGCAGATGGCTTGTATTTTGAATCGGAAGGTACACAGGAAATTCCCTTGCGCGTCATAGACAAGCAACATGAGAATCAAGGAATTGAGATTGCTGAAGACGAGTTGCACCAAAAATTTTCTGGTGGCTTAACTCCTCTTTGTCGGGTAACTTTTCTTCATTCTTCTACCAGTAACGGTGTCAGTGAAATTATTGCAACGTTTCATCACGCTATCACTGATGGGATGTCATGTATGCGTTTTTTCGACGATCTCTTGTCCTATTGTCAGCAAATTGCTGCTGGCGATCAGATAGGTGAAGCCGTCACTATGCAACTACTTCCACCCCTCGAAACTTTGCTTGCCAGTCACCTAAGCAGAAACAACAACGTTGAGGAAACTCAAGAACAATCTTCCCAAGAAATCCTACCACCCAAATTAATCATTGAGGATGAGGCTCCTGCAAGCGATCGCCGCACCCGTCTTTTAACCCGGATTCTCAGTAAAGAGATGACGATGATGCTGAGAATCCGTTGCAGGCAAGAGGAAACAACCGTACATGGCGCTCTATGCGCTGCCATATTATTTGGAGCCGCCAAAATTGCCTTCACTGGCACACCAATACATTTATCTTGTGGCTCAAGCGTAAATTTGCGAAAATTTTGTGAACCTGAAGTAAGTAATGAATACATGGGCTGCCTAGCATCCTTCACGGGTTCAATTCTTCATACCTTGAAAAAGAAGACTATATTTTGGGATTTGGCACGAGAATGCAAATCAAAAGTTAGTAATTATCTCGATCGCGGAATAAGTATTAAGCAGCTTAATAGTGAGGAATTTAGACAGAT
>CADCTM010000409.1:0-335 GCA_902805485.1 uncultured Coleofasciculus sp.
GTGGTTTAGGAGTGGCAATATTTGCTGTCCCAATCTTAGTAGTTATTCAAGTGATGAGTGGCTTATTCTGGGGAGGGGCAACGGTTTATAAGTTACTGAATGGCTCCGGATTTGAGGCAATGGATGAAGTTTAAGGGTTCTGAATAACTGGTGCGTAAAGTTTTACCAGAATACCTGAGAGTTTTCCGATTAGTGCTAGCTTTCGTTACGTCAAAGCAAAGAGTTACTGAAATGCGATCGCGTTTACAAACTCCTTAAGCTATACCTGATATATATCACCGGAAAGAACTGACTCCCCCCTTCAATGGCTCTGAAGAAAGAGCAAGTTTGTTCTA
>CADCTM010000409.1:345-2343 GCA_902805485.1 uncultured Coleofasciculus sp.
TTATAAATTACATATAACAGAATCTAATCCTGTTCCTTGTCTATTCTTGTTGCCTTCATCCTGATGGTTAATGATCTTTGCTAGGGTTCCAGAACAGCAAATGCCTTCTGTGTATTTGCGGGTCGTTCTTTTATTGCCTTGCTACCGCTACCCTTGCAATACTTCTATAACATCTTGTTAGGGCTGGTGAGTCTACCATCGCTTTACCGCACATGGAGATGTAGCCCTGATCAAGAAAGCCTCACCAGAGGCTTTAGTAAGCCGCGCCGTCAAGCTCAAGCTGAAGCTTAATTTCTCCAATTGGATTGTAATTTCCAACCGAGGGCGACAAGCCTAAAAATATCCCTCCATCTCTCGTTTGTAGGCTCTGCCAATAGACGCATTAACCATAATCATCAGAAAACTCTATAGAAGAAAGTGCTATCCTCCACAGTGTGTGTTTTGTGTGAGGAAAATTTAGTTATGGTTACATCCCCTGCCCGGACTCAGGGCCTTAATCGTCTCGAACGGTCGCCTCGGCTTCAACAGCAGTCTTCTGCGGATCTAAGCTTGACTCGTCTGCCCTTGGCGTTACCAACGACTGCCTTATTTGGTACAGATGGCATTCGGGGACGAGTGGGTGAATTGCTAACGGCTGAGTTAGCATTACAAGTTGGTTTCTTTTCCGGTCAAGTGTTGCAGGCGTCGGCATCAACACCGGGACCTGTGATTTTAGGGCAAGACTCGCGAAATTCCAGTGATATGTTGGCAATGGCGCTAACGGCGGGACTGACTTCAGCGGGACTAGAGGTTTGGAATTTGGGTTTATGTCCGACTCCGGTTGTTGCCTATCTCAGCCAGGTCAGTAGTGCCATCGGCGGGGTGATGATTTCGGCAAGTCATAATCCTCCTGAGGACAACGGAATTAAGTTTTTTGGTTCAGAAGGCACGAAGCTATCAACTGCCTTGCAAAAGCAGATTGAGGCGGGTTTAAGAGGGGTGACGGGTAATACCATTCCTAGCAGTGTGAAGGGAAAAGACTACCAGAGACCGGAGTTAATCGCCGATTATATTGAATCGCTCAAGCGTCCTTTAAATGCCACGAATTTACAGGGAATGCGAATTGTCCTGGATATGGCATGGGGAGCGTCTGTTGGGTTAGCGGGTAAGATGTTTACCGATTTTGGTGCCGAAGTGGTCTGCTTGCACGACCAACCGGATGGCGATCGCATTAATGTCAATTGTGGCTCAACGCATCTCAATGCCCTGAAAGACGCTGTTCGGCAGCACTCAGCCGATATGGGTTTCGCGTTTGATGGCGATGCCGACCGGGTGATGGCGGTGGATGCTCAAGGTCGAGTTGTGGATGGGGATTACATTCTCTATTTCTGGGGGCAATTGCTGCGTCAACAAGGTCAGTTGCCGGATGATTTGATTGTCGCGACGGTGATGGCAAATTTAGGCTTTGAGCGAGCTTGGGAGCGATTAGGCGGTAAGATGGTGCGAACTGATGTCGGCGACCAGTATGTTCAGGCTCAGATGCTGCGTAGTGGTGCGATGTTAGGGGGAGAGCAATCGGGACATATTCTTTGCCATCATTACAGTTTGACTGGGGATGGTTTGCAGACGGCGTTACATTTGGCATCTTTGGTGAGTCAGTCGGGTGTTTCTTTGAGTGAGTTGGTAGACCAAAGTTTTCAGACTTACCCGCAGTTGTTACGCAATATCCGGGTGGAAGACCGCGATGTGAGAGTAAACTGGCAAAAGTGTGAGGCGGTAACAAATGCGATCGCTAAAGCCGAGGCAGGAATGGGAAACCAAGGCAGAATTCTGGTTCGAGCTTCGGGGACGGAACCGCTGATCCGCGTTATGGTAGAAGCTGAGTCTGCTCAAGTTGCCGATTACTGGGCATCAGAGCTGGTTTCAGTGGTTCAGCAATATTTGGGTTAGAGTTTAAATTTGTTAGTTGTCAGTTAGACCAATAACTAATGACGAATAACGAATGACTATTTTGCCTTT
>CADCTM010000409.1:2353-2722 GCA_902805485.1 uncultured Coleofasciculus sp.
TTGATTTCGGTAATTATTCCTACCTACAGACGGGAAGAACCTCTGCGAAATACGCTTGAAGATGTTCTCAAGCAAGATTATCCCGCTTTTGAAGTGCTGGTGGTCGATCAAACTCCAACGCACGAACCTCCAACCCAAGCTTATTTAAAACAGTTAGCTGATGCGGGTAAAATTAGGTGGTTTTGTGTTGATTGGGCAAGTTTACCTGGGGCACGAAATTATGCGGTGCGGCGGGCGCAAGGGGAGATTATTTTATTTATTGATGATGATGTTCTTCTTCCCGTTGGGTATTTAAGAACTCATGCCTGTAACTATCAACGTAAAGAAATCGGGGCAGTTGCTGGGCGAGTTTTTGACCGAATGAAACTG
>CADCTM010000410.1:0-1547 GCA_902805485.1 uncultured Coleofasciculus sp.
TTCTACATTCTCAACTAGAAGCCCAGCCTAAAACTTAATGTTTAGCTGGGTTTTTTAGTAGTTTAGTTAGGATCTAGCGGCTTGATTACTTGCTCTTTTTGCCCGCTTAATTGGGTTCATCCAATCTTCGAGAAAACTAAATACTCGTGAGGAAAGAATCGTTAATATTAAGTAAGTTATGGCAACGGCTAGATAAATTTGAAAGGCTTGATAGTTTCGGGCAACAATAAGTTGTCCTTGACGAAGTAACTCTTCAAACCCAATCACGGCAACTAAGCTAGTGTCTTTGAGCATAGTGATAAACTCGTTACCCAAAGGTGGCAACATCCGCCGCAAAGCTTGGGGAAACACAACATAGCGTAACGTTTGCACGGAACCTAAACCCAATGACTGAGATGCTTCAGACTGCCCCAAATCAATTGACTCGATGCCAGCCCGCATAATTTCAGCAATATAAGCGGCGCTATTAAAACCGAGTGCCACGACTCCGGCGGTGAATCTATCCCATCTCAAGGGGATGCCAAATGCTTGCTGCATCAGTGCTGGCAGCCCAAAGTAAATCATAAACAACTGCACTAATAAAGGCGTCCCCCGAAAAAAGTCGATGTATATTCTGGCAAACCAGCGTATCGGTGCAGAAGCGGAAAGACGGGCGAGTGCTAATAGGGAACCCCCAACCATGCCGACAAGGGCGGATAACAGTGTTAGTTGCAAGGTGACGACAGCACCGGTTAATAGTGCAGGCAGAGCATCTAAAATGACTTGAATGGATTCAGCCACAAGCGTTATTAATGTATTTTTTAAGCTAACAAAAGACGATAGGCAACAAGCAAGATTGTTAAGTCAACGGGGCGGCATCGGGTAGTTTGGGAGGCTCTTCATTAAACCACTTCTTGTAAATTGTGGCGTAAGTGCCATCTTTAATTATGGTGTCTAAACCTTGATTAATGAGCGCCAAGTTTGCTGATTTTTTGGGCAGGGCGATTCCGTAGTATTCTTCTGTAAGTAATTCTCCGACGATTTTCAATCCTTTGAGGTTGGCATTTTTGAAGGCGTAAAGGGTGACAGGTCTGTCGTTAATAACTGCATCCACGTTACCGTTAGATAGTTCTTGAAGGGCTAAGTCTGGGGTATCAAAAGTTGAGATTTTGGCGCCACTGATTGTTTTCGCTTTCGTGGCACTGGTTGTCCCAATTTGGACGGCAACCTTTTTATTTTTGAGGTTATCTAACTTGGTAATCTCTTTGTTTTTTTCGGGAACAGCGATCGCTAATCCTGATTTAAAATAAGGCTTCGAGAAGTCTACTGTCTTGGCTCGTTCAGCAGTGATAGTCATCCCAGCAACAGCGGCATCGACACTGCCCGCTTGTAAGGAGCCAATCATGGCGTCAAAACGCATATTCTCATACTGAGGCTGGAAACCGGCTGCCTTGCCAATGCTATTAACCAAATCAACATCAAAGCCTTGCAGTTTCCCATCCTTCCCCTGAAATTCAAAGGGCGCAAAGGTAGGGTCAATTGCGACTTTTACAATCTTCCCACCTGAC
>CADCTM010000410.1:1557-2716 GCA_902805485.1 uncultured Coleofasciculus sp.
TTGTCGAATTAGGACCGGAATTGTTGCAGGCGATAACTAACAGTAAACAGCTAAGGGCAAGAGCTAGCTGACGCAACCAACGCAGAGATATCAATCTAGCCATTTTTATAATTTCCTCCTTTTATTCAGAACAGAATTCTGCCCAGGTCTTCGAGCTTATAGGGATTGATGATAGCTCATTAGCTAGTCTGAAGCTGGACTGCCTCAATTAAATGTTGTAATCACTACAATTAAGAAGAAAACGACTACGATAGTCTTTTAAATATTGAGTCGAGCTGAACATCTATTGGACTTGCATATGCAGGACTCTGCCCCCGCGATCGCTTTTGAGCATCTTGAAAAAAGCTTTGGCTCCCTAAAAGTATTACAAGGCATCAGTGGCTCAATTAACCGAGGCGAAGTCGTTGCGGTAATTGGCTCCTCTGGTTGTGGGAAGAGTACGCTGCTGCGCTGTTTCAACCGTTTGGAGACGATTAATGCTGGGCGTCTAGTGGTTAATGGGATCGATTTGTCCCGTTCTCGTCTTGACCACAAGCAATTACGACGACTACGGGCGCAAGTGGGTATGGTTTTTCAGCAGTTTAACTTGTTTCCCCATTTGAGCGTGATGGAAAACCTGATGTTAGCGCCGCGTAAGGTACTTGGGCATTCTCATGCCGAAAGTGAGAAGCAAGCTCGATTTTACTTGGAAAAGGTGGGGTTGCCTGAGAAGGCAGGAGCTTATCCGGAACAGCTTTCGGGGGGACAGAAGCAGCGGGTTGCAATTGCGCGGAGTTTGTGCATGAACCCTCAGATCATGCTATTTGATGAACCAACTAGCGCCCTCGATCCAGAATTAGTAGGGGAAGTGCTGACAGTGATGAAAAAACTGGCAGAAGAAGGCATGACGATGGTTGTCGTTACCCACGAGATGCAGTTTGCTCGCGAGGTGGCAAGTCGGGTATTTTTTATGTATCAGGGTTTGGTGGCAGAAGAAGGTCCGGCGCGACAGGTGCTAAATTCCCCAAAAAGCGATCGCCTACGGACTTTTTTGAGCCGGATGAGTAGCGTAACCTAGCCTTTTTTGTTTAAGCGCTTCAAACTATACTTGTATACCTTTCATCTGGTACAGGTTAATTTATCCTCGCCAGAGTTTAAAAATGTCTTTGTGCTTGCTCCG
>CADCTM010000411.1 GCA_902805485.1 uncultured Coleofasciculus sp.
ACCAAACTGTGCTACCAGTTCAGGAGTAAGATAAGCGACATCCGGAGAGCGTCCTTGCTTATTAGTACGGCACGGCACATCGGTGTAAACTTCTCCTCCTTGTCCACTAGAATCCTTATAATTTTCCCAAGAACGACCAAGCCTTAACTGAATTTTGCCATGTTTGAGTGTCATGCCATTTTTCTCTATGAGTTGACCATCCACCCACTCCATATGTTCGGGAGGATTCGCCACAAAATCTTCTAAGGAAAAATCGTCTTTGACAATAGTGGAAGTCAGCATTATTATTTCCTCTGCGCTATCTCAATTATTCCCCAATATTTCTGTCTACTACTTGCATTCAATTAATCCAGCATTCCCTCGACGTAAGGGCACAATATGTTTTGCCCCTACCGTTATCTCCAGTTTCCCTACGAGAGCATGGGGAGTAAAACTTGGTGGGGAAATTGGCTGGAATTCCTACAACCGCAGCAAATAGAGGGAGAAATTCGTTACAAGTTCCCTCATTCCCGCTTTGTGGCTGGTCGCCGCAACAACTAAATTTAAATTATCTTAAATTGCAGTATGAGAAAGGATTTTATGCCGATCGCGCATCACTTCTAGCCCAGCTCCCAAAAACTGCCTTTCAACCATTGGGTTATGAATGATAACATGAGAGACTGCTGGATTATACGAATCAATTCTATCCATGACCCTAACGCAAGAGCGCAAACAAGAAATTATTGAAGGCTACCAAGTCCATGAAACCGACACCGGGTCGGCGGATGTTCAAGTTGCCATGCTTACCGATCGCATTAATCGGTTGAGCGCCCACCTCAAAACCAACAAAAAAGACCACTCTTCCCGGCGCGGGTTGTTAAAGATGATTGGTCAACGCAAGCGCTTACTGAGCTACCTTCGCAATGAAGACCTCGCTCGTTATCAAGCTTTAATTCAACGCCTAGGAATTCGCGGATAGACAACATTTAAGCTTATGTCTACTGAACCATCGCGTGATGCTGGAAGTAGCTCTGGCAAAGCTACTTCTAAGGAACAAACTGACCAGCGCTTGCCCTTTGAACCGCGAACTAAGCGCAAGAAAACCGCTAAAGCTAAACCGGAACCGGAACCTGTCGCTAGTCAACCGAGTAAAACTGCTCCTAAAAAAGACAAGCCGAAAAAAAGCCAGCCGGCAACCGCATCTTCAGAATCTATGGCTGTTCCAGAAGTGGTTAGCAAGCGTATGGTGCGCCGCATGGCACTGCTTTGCGGGGTTCCTTCAGTTTTGGGCATCGCTACGTTTTTTGTCAGCTATTTTTTGGTTACCCAAGCTGGGGTAAAGCTGCCCAACGTTGCGGTGGTTCTAGTAAGTATGGGATTTTTTGGTTTAGGGGTGTTGGGGTTAAGCTACGGCGTCCTCTCCGCCTCTTGGGATGAGGATGTACCAGGGACGAAGTTAGGTTGGCATGAGTTCACCACGAACCTGGGACGCATGACCTCAGCATGGCGCTCGGCTGGACAAAAGGACTAGCTCTATAATGTGTTGTTTTCAAGTCTTGAGATCCCCCTAGCCTCCTCACGCTTTGCTCCGGCTTCAGAAGGGGGGGAAATAATAACTAATCTTAGTACCCCTTTTTTAAGCCGGAGCGACCGGAGCAAAGCGTGAGGATGAGACGATTTAGGGGGATCTTCTAAATTAAAGGCAATAAAAATAAATTTGAAAACACGCTCGAGGCTTTCTCTTAATTTCAGTCAAGCTTGATACAGATTAAGGGTACGCATACAAAAAATTGGCAGGGAATTTACAAATATGATCGTAGTAATGAAAGTCGGCACTCCAGAAGCTGAGGTTACGCGCGTTAGCCAGGAACTCACTGAATGGGGTTTGAGTCCAGAAAAAATTGTTGGTAAGCATAAGGTTGTAATTGGTCTTGTGGGTGAAACCGTCGAGTTAGACCCGTTACAGATTCAGGAAGTGAGTCCTTGGATTGAGCAGGTGTTGCGAGTTGAGCAACCGTACAAACGGGCTAGCCGTGCTTACAGACATGGGGAAGCGAGTGATGTTGTTGTGCCAACCCCGAATGGTGATATTCACTTTAGCGAGAATGCGCCATTAGTTGTTGTGGCTGGTCCTTGCTCGGTGGAAAATGAGGAAATGATTATTGAGACGGCGCGGCGAGTGAAGGCTGCGGGTGCTCATTTCCTACGGGGTGGTGCTTATAAGCCTCGGACTTCGCCTTATGCGTTTCAAGGACATGGTGAGAGTGCCTTGGGTTTGCTGGTGGCGGCGCGGGAAGCTACGGGCTTGGGTATTATCACTGAGGTGATGGATGCGGCTGAATTGGACATCATTAGCGAGGTTGCTGATGTTGTGCAAGTCGGGGCGCGAAATATGCAGAATTTCTCGTTGCTCAAGAAAGTCGGGGCGCAGGAGAAGCCTGTACTGCTGAAGCGGGGCATGGCGGCAACGATTGAAGAGTGGTTGATGGCGGCGGAGTATATTTTGGCTGCGGGTAATCCGAATGTGATTTTGTGTGAGCGGGGCATTCGCACGTTTGACAGGCAGTATGCTCGGAATACGTTGGATTTGTCGGTGATTCCTGTTTTGCGATCGCTTACTCACTTACCAATTATGATTGACCCTAGTCATGGTACGGGTCGCTATGAGTATGTACCTTCGATGGCGATGGCGGCAATTGCAGGTGGTACTGATTCTTTGATGATTGAAGTGCA
>CADCTM010000412.1 GCA_902805485.1 uncultured Coleofasciculus sp.
ACGGCTAAACTTAAAAAGCATCTCTGATCAGGATGCGATCGCCAATCTCCTCAACTGGAAAAAATACACCGGGACGCCAGGGTGGTACGTCCAAGGCGTTGACCCCCTAACAGGAGAGTCCCGCACCTTTGGACAATTCAAGCCCGACTTGGCTATCAAGTTTCCTGACAAGGACAAGTCACAGAAGTATTTCAGTTTCCCCAAAGGCACTGACTCAGAAGCCATTTACACGCGAGTAACTCTGGAAATTTGGCAGCGAGTCAGCGAGCGTTACGGTGTGCCCATGCCAGAGAACATTGTTACAACTGAAAACGGCGAAGCAATCGGTTTTTGGACGTGGGTGTTAGATCATCCAGATATCCCCATTGCCTTCACTGAAGGCATTAAAAAAGCCTGCTGCCTGCTATCTCAGGGGTATGTGGCGCTTTGTCTAGTAGGAGTTTGGAACGGTCAGCAGAAGAAAAAGAAAATCATCCCAACCCTAGAACCTTTTACCGTATTGGGGCGCATAGTCTACCTGGTGTTTGACGCCGATATCGTTGTCAAGTCAGAAGTGCAACAGGCGTTGAAAGTCCTAGGAAGTTTATTGCTAAAACTCGGATGTATTGTCTATGTCGTTGCTTGGGATTTACAACTAGGAAAAGGCTGTGATGATTTTATTGCAGCTCATGGCTCAGATGAGTGGGAGAACATTATGGGCGATGCTATGCCCTTTGAGCAATGGATTCAGGGGCTAGAAGCTCAATTCAATGATACTGACGAAGCCAAGACTAAGAAAAAGAAAATCCCACCGGCTGACGTAATCGGTTCGCTGATTACTGAGCAGTATCGAGATCGCCTCTTGTGGAACGACGAACACAAGACTTGGATGAAGTATTCGCTAGATAGAGAGGGGGTTTGGAGTCCGGTCAGCAATTTATACGTTGAATCAGCCATTGACACGATTTTGGAGTCAATGGGGATTACCGGATACGGTTCTGCCAGCTACGTGACCAACATAGTAGTCAAGATAAAGAGAAAGCTTTTTGTACGGGAATGGGGTGAGCGCTCGCTTGACCTTCTACCCTTCTCCGATGGCGTATACGACTTAACCATAGGCAAATTCAGTCCCCATGCGCCAGCATACCGACTAACTTGGTGTTTGCCGCGTCCTTACACCGTTATTGCTTCGGACTGCTCAACGATTGATAACTGGCTAAATGAAGCAACCAATAACAATCAGCGCAACAAAGAGGTACTGCTTTGTTTTGCCGCCGCTGTTCTGCGAGGGCGGGCAGATCTTCAGAAATTCTTGCATTTAATTGGTGTCGGTGGCACAGGGAAAAGTACGTTTACCTGCCTGCTGGAGGCACTGATCGGCAGTCGAAATTGCTTTGTCGGTTCACTCCAAGAGCTTTCCGATAAGCACGTCGTTGCTGACCTGTTGGGCAAGCGGCTAGCTATTTTCCCAGATCAAGACAAAGTGGTCGGCTCATTATCGAACTTTAAGCGCCTCACTGGGCAGGATGCACTTAACGGAAGGCGGCTCTATAAAGATGGCATTAATTTCCGCTTCCCCGGTATGGCGGTGGTCACAAGTAATGGACCAATTTTTCAGTCCAACGGTGGTAGTTGGCTGACCCGCCGCGTCATGATGATTTCCTTTGACCGCAAACCCGACAAGATCAGGGATTTAGAAAAAGAGTTTGAGCCGGAACTGTCAGCCTTCACCAATTACCTGCTCAGTATCCCTGAAGAGGATATTACCCGTGTCCTGCGCGGATTGGGCAAAGGTGACATTCAGAAGCCACTGTGGGAGTCTCAAATTCGCACAGATAGCATTGCTGCCTGGGTCAATGACTGGGTTATCTATGACACCTCTGCCAAGACCCTCATCGGCAGCGATCGCAGCGAGTGGAGTGATACAACCTACGACCCCAACACCTCTACCTTATTCGGCTCCTACAGCCTTTACTGCCGAAATACTAATTTGCAGGCAAAAGGGAAAAACAACTTCTCCAGTGACTTGATTGAGCTGTGCCAACAAACACTCTCGTGGCAGGTTGATTACTGTCGGGGCAGTAGCGGGCAGCGGATGATCCGAGGATTGAGACTCAGAACAGAGGGAGACACCGACCCAACTCTAGAAGACCGACTGACAACTGACAATTCTGACAACCTTTCTGACAACCCAACTGACAACCTGAAACCCTTATTAAATAAAGATTCTGACAACCCTGACAACCAAAGTCGCCAAAACTTTTTCCCAAAAGATTCTTCAAGTTTTACATCCCATCAAATTACATCACGGTGCGCCGTGATAGTTTCAGGTGATGATGCAAAAACAGAAAAAGTTTTACCCCAAGAAGTTGTCAGTTTGCCTGAAAGCTCGATTAATCAAGCATCACAGGTTGTCAGTCCGGTTGTCAGTCCGGTTGTCAGTGAGTTGTCAGAAATTGATTACGAAAGCTATCCGCACCTGACTTGCAACAGCATCGAGGCTAAGCGCAATCAAGCTCAGAAAATAAAGCGGCAGCTACTACAGGCAAAGAGCCGTGAGGAGCTGACCACCATCAAGCAGGAAGAGAGCGCTCGCTTCCACTGGGTCTGGCGCAACCTACTAACTGATGCAGAGCGGGGGAAGTTGAAAGCGATCGCAAATACGGACCAACTCAATTTCCTAGATCTGGCACAAGGGGAATCGATGGGGGGC
>CADCTM010000413.1 GCA_902805485.1 uncultured Coleofasciculus sp.
AAGCAACTGATGCACCGCATAGAAGTAGCGAGATCCAGTGGCAACCAAGATTTGGTTCGGGTGCTTGAAGAGGAAATGAGACAGCTTTAAAGAAGCTGCAACAAGAATTTGCCCGTAGTTTGGTTTAGAGGGTTGTGCGAGAAATGCAGAATTCCGGCAACCACTACCTGTTAACTTTTCACTCCTCTCTTAGTTGGTAGGAAAAACCCCGGTTTCTTGAAGAAACCGGGGTTTTTTATTGAGAAGGAAGAAGAAAGAAGGAAGAGGGAACAATCCTGGAGGCAAAAACTTTATCTGTAGGGTGCACTCACGCCGCGCACAGAGACTCTACTAATAGCGGATTGAACCATTTTTTGCGTAAGTTATAAAGTCAGAAGGAAGAGGGAAGAAAAAAGAACAGGACTTACCCTGCATTCCTTCTATTTTTACACTATCTGTAGTAGTAAAGTGCGCGGCGTGAGCGCACCCTACTAATAACCTTAGGACTTACGAAACTGGCACATGGTGAGGGCGTGCTCACGCCCTCACCCATCACCTTAACCAGTCCGGGGCACTGACAAGTTGAGAGTCGCGACTAACGACAAAACTCAAGCCAGCACGAAGGACGTACAAAAACTGTGTGCTATTCGTTGGAAAATTGAGCAATTTCCTAGGGAACTCAAGCAACTAACCGGTATAGAATATTGCCAGTGCCGTCAAGCTAGAATTCAAAGAAATCCTATTGCTTGCCATCAACTGGTATGGGGTTGGCGCTCAACAGTTGAGCCGATAAAACTCGTCAAATAATATATCAAATTAAACACGGGCTTCTATCAAATCATTGAAGTGAGCCACTAAAAATTCCCGATTTTCTGATGTTTATTGTGTAATTTTAGGGTGCTGGTACACGGATATCTGGCAGTTGCGTAAGTCCTGGTTATATTAAAGATGGATTGAGAGAGATTTTCCTGGTTTACTGGGAAAGGCAGCTTTGCCAAAAGTCAAGACTAGCAAAAAAGCTTAACGGAAAAAAGTTAAAATCTCTCAAGCTGAAAATCAGGGTCGCGACAGAAAAATCCCCAAAATAAGAGGTAAAACTGATGGCGACAGACATCCGACACCAGCCGGAAAACGGCTACCACTCAGAACAAACTCAGCCTTATCTAAGAGAAAATCTGAATAGGCGATCATCGCTCATGCGGCTGCCCCGAAGCCTGAGTGCCTTAGAAACTTGGGGTTTTGGGCTCACCGCTCACGCCAACTGGTTTACAATCGCCCCAGCCATCCAAGCGGCGATTGGGCCTAGCGCCATCTTCGTCTGGTTGCCCGGTATCATCATGGGTATGATGCTCAACCTACAGGTAAAACGCATCGGCGAGTATTTCCCAGACATGGCAGGGGGAACGCCCAACTACACGACTCGAATGCTGAAAAATTATCCGGCTCTGGGAAGCTATGCGGCGATCGGCTACTTTTTAAGCTGGGTATCAACACTGCCGATTTCCGCGCTCGTAGTGACGCAGCTAATCAAAATCAACCTCAATAGTTTAGGTCTTACCTGTCCCGAAACCTTCCTGGCCATTAGCTTAACCCTCCTCCCCTTCATTTTGACATTCAGTGGCACCCGCGCCTTAAGTATTCTGCACGCCTTTTTTGTGTTGCCGACAGTCGGCGTATTATTCGTTTTTTCTATCCACGGTCTGATCTGGTTAGCCCTTTCCCCAGACAGTCCTGGCTTTTTCCCCACCATTTGGCCACACTTCACCTTTATGGACTGGGCTAAATGGTTTTACTTTGCTACCTACAGCTTCTACTGCAGTGACTCCGCCGCCAGTTTCGTAGCCGATAGCCGCAACCCTACTAAAACCCTACAATTTCTCAAAATTTCCGCGCTGGCGATGCCACCTGTGATTTTAGGAGGCTCCTGGGTACTGATGCGCTTGGCCACCGCACCCAGTCTGAAAGACGACATATTCTTAAATGTATTAGTGGCCTGTCAGGTATTATGGGGGCCTTGGGTTCCCACCCTCGTCACCTTTCTGGTAGTCGCTAGCTGTCTTCTGAGTTGCGCGACCATAGTTTCCAACTGCCCCCGGATGTTGTACCAACTGGCGGTAGACCGACATATTTCGCCGACATTCGCGATTGTGTCCCGACGGGGCGTATTCGGAGCTAGCCTTGTGCTGGTTTTAGTTCTGAGTTTAATCTGTCTAGCTTGGGGAAATGTGCCTCGGCTTGTGGCGATTACTAATGTTGGCTTGGTTGTGTGCCTGACAATATTCCATCTATCACTGTGGCTGCGACGGGGTAGTCCAGAAGTTCGATGGCCTTGGTGGTCGCTGGCCTTCTTCATAGTAGATGCAGTGGTTCTGGTGGTGGGAGGCTTGGCTTGGGGCTGGCAAGACTTTATAATTGGGCTGTTTTTTCCGATCGCCATTTTGGCAGCGGATGCAGGGATAAGTCGCATTGCCTTTGCCCCCTTCCATCCGTCGTGGTGGATTCGGCTTTACCGCAACAGAAGGCAGAGCAAAATGCCAGATTTTGTGGCTTTTCAGGTTGTAGTTTTGATCTTGCTGATTGTCAGCGCCGTCACTGTCGGCTGGATTTTTGGCATCAGATTATATGCTAACTCTAGTGTTGGATTGAATTTATTGATAGTGCTGATTTTGCTAGTTGCTTTTGTTGGGGTGGCCGTTGCCTGCTGGACGAG
>CADCTM010000414.1 GCA_902805485.1 uncultured Coleofasciculus sp.
AAGGCTTTCATCGCTTAAAGACCTCTATTTACTCCTTATTGAAATATATTTTTTCAATGAAGAGTCGGGGAAAGGACTAGATATATTTTACGAAGCTATGCAATTATTAAATGAAGGTTTTATCAGATGGCAAAATTTCAGAAAACTCAGAAGAGCATCTATGTAAGACACCAGGGAATCGTAAGCTTTCTTAACAATTTAATTTTGCATTTCTGAAACCGTAGATCTCTTCAACGTAAAGAGCATCGGCGTTAGCCTGCCATCCGGTTCTTTGTTATCGCTCTTCAGATGATCACCATTGTCAACCTCAAGTTTTTTAAGGAGTATCAATTTATGTCTCAATTCATGCCCAACACACTAACCGCAACCGTCGATGTTGAACTCGCTACAACCACAAAGGCTCATACCTCAACTTTTGTTGGTAATGGCGGCAACATTCCTGATGGTATCGGCACCTTCCAGGACGACATTATCGTTACGGACAACTTCAGCATTAGCGACGTGACTGTCACCCTTGAAGGCTTGACACACACGTGGGTGGGCGATTTGGTTGTGCGCTTGCGTCACTTAGAAACAGGGACTGTTGTTGAGCTGTTCCGGCGTCCTGGTCAACCTCACTTCTCTTCAAGCGGTTATAGCAATGACCTTCAGGGAAATTACAGCTTCAACGACCACAATACTTGTAACTTTGATGCAGTAGCGGCAGCAAATGTTGTAGTCCCCAGCGGCAACTACACCTCACTTCAAGCCCTTTCAACATTTAATGGTTTGTCATCAAAAGGCACTTGGCGGCTGATTATTAATGATTGCTCGGCGGGTGACTCAGGCTCTTTAAGCGCTTGGAGTCTAAATCTGGGCTGGGGATAAGATTCAAAGTCTGTTCCCCTGGCAGCGTCCAAATTAAGTACAAGCCTTAAAAACTGAGGAACACAGCAGAGTTATTCTTTACTCTCCTGTGTTCTTTTTTGCCCTTGAGCAAGACTTCTAAAACTTGTTTACAGAGGAATATTCAGAACCCATTAGCGATCGCGTATTACGTGTATTTTATAAACTCATAAGTAATTCTGATAAATCTTTAATGAAGTTGGGCAGAGATCCCTAGGCAGCTAAAAATAAAAATGCTTCTATCAAAGGTAGACAGTCGTAGATAACCACAAGCCAAATGAAAAGATACTTGTCAATTGGAATTGCCGCCGCCACGATGCTGATCAGCTTACCCGCGAAAGCTACCGTTCAAACCAGCCAAACCGGAGCCAGCGCAGTTGAGCAAGCGATCAATAGCGTTCTTGAGTGGAATAAAACCGCATTGCAGGCAGTACAAAATGTCAGCTTTGCTCCACCAGCGACATCACGCGCCCTCGCCATCCTACAAACAAGTATCTTTGATGCCTGGTCTGCCTACGACCCACTAGCTAGTAGCACACAGTCCGCCGATACCTATCAACGTCCTGTAGGCGAAAACACCCTCGGCAACAAAAACGAGGCAATCAGCTATGCCGCCTACAATACACTAGTCAACCTCTTCCCAACCCAGACGAGTTTGTTCGATAGCTTGATGGCTACTTTTGGCTACAATACCGCCAACAAGTCTAGTGACACAACGACAGCAGCAGGAATTGGTAATGTGTCTGCACAAGCAGTACTCAGCTATCGGCAAAACGACGGCTCTAACCAATCAGGAAGTCTGAACCCTTCTGGCAAAGCCTACTCCGAACCAACATTAAATCCTAACTACACTGCCTATACACCCGTTAATACTGCCACCCAACTCAATAGTGTTGACCACTGGCAACCCCAAGGCACGCAACAGTTCCTCGTTCCACACTGGGGCAGTGTGACACCCTTTGGGCTAACATCCGGTTCCGAATTCCGCCCGACTCAAGGCCCCAAAACAATTGAAGCTGACCCGGAAGGGTTTAAGGCGCAGGCAAAAGAAGTCCTTGAGCTTACGGAAAATCTAACTGTAGAGCAAAAACTAATTGCTAACTACTGGGCGGCAGGGGCAGGCACTGTCACACCCCCAGGGATGTGGAATCAAATTGCTCAAGATATTTCAAAAAAAGATAGTCACAGCCTTGACGATGATGTCAAGATGTTCTTTGCGCTGAATAATGCTTTGTTGGATGCTGGTATTGCGGCTTGGGATACCAAAAGAGCTTATGATTCAGCGCGTCCAATTAGCGCAATTAACTATCTATATAAAGACGATGCCGACTTCCAAGCTAAATATCCTAATGGTTGGAAGCCGATGCTTGCGACTCCTCCCTTCCCAGAATTTGTATCGGGACATAGCACCTACAGCGCGGCTGCCGCAGAAATTTTAAAAAACTATACAGGAAGTGATAACTATGGTGAGTCGTATACAGATGCGACAACAGGCATCACCCTCTCCTGGGATACCTTCTCGGATGCGGCGGCACAAGCTGGAATGTCTCGCTTGTACGGCGGTATCCACTTTATGGATGCGAACCTTGTTGGGCAAGACATGGGGCGAAATATTGCATCGGTAGTTTGGGACAAGGCGTTGAGCTTTATCTCACCCTCACAGGATGGTTCTGGCTCATCTGGCAGCGGCGCGGATGCTTGCTCGGCGTTGTAATTGACGCTTTTGATCAATATACAGGTTGTATTTCGTTTTTCAATGCTGAGAAATCAGGGAATATAAAGGAGTGGTTTGA
>CADCTM010000415.1 GCA_902805485.1 uncultured Coleofasciculus sp.
AAAAGTAACAGCTAAACTTTCAATATCTTTAATATTGGCATCAATGTTATCCTCTTTCAGAGAAAATTTGAAATATTCAATACAGTAATTATTGTCAAATTTTGCTTGAAGCTTTTCATTTTGCCAATGCTTGAAAGCTCGACTGATACCAAGTAAGATTTGGTCTTAGGTAAGTATTGTTTTTCGTGGATATTCATTTATGTATATAGCAACACTCTGGCCGGGGACTGTTTATCCCCTCGGAGCAAGCTGGGATGGCAAAGGGACAAACTTTGCTTTATTTAGTGAAAATGCAACGGCTGTTGAGGTTTGTTTATTTGATAAAGACAATCAAGAAGTACGGCTGAAGCTGGGTGAAGTTAGCAACTTTGTTTGGCACGGTTATGTACCTGGGGTTGCACCCGGACAACGGTATGGCTTTCGAGTGCATGGTCCTTATGCACCAGAGGAGGGTCATCGCTTCAACCCCAACAAACTGTTAATTGACCCTTATGCTAAGGCAGTGGACGGGGAAATTGGTGTAGGTGAAGAAATCTTTGGCTATCCTTGGGACGATCCTGAAAAAGACTTAGGTTTTTCTGAATTGGATGATGCCCATTTAGTACCAAAATGTGTTGTTGTCGATCAGTCGTTTGATTGGGGTAATGACCGATTGTTGCGAACCCCGTGGCATGAAACGATCATTTATGAAACGCACGTTAAGGGGTTCACCAAGCTGCACCCAGATATCCCCGAAGAACTGCGGGGGACTTATGCAGGCCTTGGTCATCCTGCTGCGATTGCACATTTGCAAGCCCTTGGGATCACTGCCGTTGAGTTGTTACCTGTGCATCACTTCCTCTGCCGCCCTGGACATTTGGTTGACCGGGGGTTAAGTAATTATTGGGGCTACGACTCGATTAACTATTTGGCTCCTCACGCCGCTTACAGTGCCGATAAAGTTCCGGGCGGGCAGGTTAATGAGTTCAAGGAGATGGTCAAAGCCTTGCATTTTGCGGGCATTGAAGTAATTTTGGATGTCGTCTACAACCACACCGGAGAAGGCTCCCATTTAGGTCCCACGCTGTCACTAAGAGGCATTGACAACGCGACATACTACCGTTTGGAAGACCCGGAAGCGCGTTACTACACGGACTTTACAGGCTGCGGTAACTCGCTAAATGTGCGCCAGGCTCAAGTCCTGAAGTTAATCATGGATAGCCTGCGCTACTGGGTTACGGAGATGCACGTTGATGGCTTCCGCTTTGACTTGGCATCGGCGTTGGCGCGAGAGCTTTATGCCGTTGATAGCCTTGCGGCGTTCTTTGATATCATTCACCAAGACCCGATCCTGGCGGATGTGAAGCTAATCGCGGAACCTTGGGATGTGGGAGAAGGAGGCTATCAGGTTGGGAATTTCCCGGTGCTGTGGTCGGAGTGGAATGGCAGGTATCGCGATACAATGCGAGACTTCTGGCGTGGTGAGGAGGGTAACTTAGGGGAATTTGGTTATTGTTTGGCGGGTAGCCCTGATTTGTATGCAATTAATGGGCGTCGCCCGAATGCTAGTATTAATTTCCTCACGGCTCATGATGGCTTCACTTTGAATGATTTGGTGAGCTACAACGACAAGCATAATGAGGCAAACGGCGAGAACAACGGGGATGGAGAAAGCCATAATCGGTCTTGGAATTGTGGCGTGGAAGGTGAAACTGATGACGCGGAAGTGTTGCAATTACGGGAGAAGCAGCGGCGGAACTTCCTTGCTACTTTGATGTTGTCCCAAGGCATACCGATGTTGCTGGGGGGCGATGAGATGGGGCGCACGCAACATGGTAATAATAATGGTTATTGCCAGGATAATGAGGTTTCTTGGTTTGATTGGGATTTGCAGACGGGAAATGCAGACTTGCTGAAGTTTACTAGCGAGTTAATCTACTTCCGGCGGCAGCATCCGGTATTTCGGCGGCGCAAGTGGTTTCAAGGTCGAGCAATTCACGGTTCAGGTGTTAGTGATATTGCTTGGCTCAATCCTGATGGCGAGGGGATGACGGATGAGCAATGGCAGGTTGGCTATGCAAAAGCGATCGGGGTTTTCTTGAATGGACAAGAGATTATATCACGGGGCGCTAAGGGTGAACGGATCATTGATGATGATTTTCTCTTGTTCTTTAATGCTCACTATGACACGATTGAGTTTACTTTAGCGCCTAAGTTCCAGGATAGTAATTGGACAGTTGTGATTGACACTAAGGAACCTCGTTTTGTTAATGATGGGAGTGTCTTTACAGGTACTCAAGCTGTGCCAGTTACGGGGCGATCCCTTGTGGTTTTAACTCGTAAGGCATAAGAATGCAGCCCTGGTAGGATAGCACTGCTCTGCTCCCCTAAAAAACTGCTGTAAATCTCCCTTTCTAATAATATTGTTAGCCCTCGATCAAGGTTTGAGCGAGGGCTAATTAGTAGGTAGACTTTCTAGGTTTGGGGACTTTTTAATAGCAGCGCTACAGGGAAGTGTTGGAGAACTTGAGCGATCGCGATGGTACCGTTTCCTTTTAAAGTTTGGCCGGTAAAGATATCTCGCCAGGAAGCGGAAAATCCTTGAGGAAGCTGTAACTGGGTATCTGCCCAAACTTTTTCACCAAGGGGATTTTCGTTTGGTGCAATTAAGCTGGTGAGGAAGCTGGGGGCAATTGC
>CADCTM010000416.1:0-442 GCA_902805485.1 uncultured Coleofasciculus sp.
TTCCTTAAGTTCGGCAAATACCGCACTGCCTCTTGCCCTTGGGCGTGGCAATGTAATAGGTAAATCCAGCGCAATTTGCCCTGCCTCAATCAAAATCACCCGATCTGCCAAAGCGATCGCTTCTTCCACGTCATGAGTTACCAAAAGTGACGTAAACTGTTGCTCTTGCCACAACTGTTCAATCAAACGCTGCATCTCAATCCGAGTCAACGCATCCAACGCCCCCAATGGCTCATCCAGCAACAACAAACGCGGCTGACTTACCAACGCCCTTGCCAGTGCCACCCGTTGCCTTTGCCCTCCAGAAAGCACACTTGGCCACTCTCCAGCACGGGATTTAAGTCCAACTTGCTCTAACGCCCACTCGGCTCTTTCGTGCCAGTCATTCTGCAAGCCCAAACCCACATTTTCGAGTACGTGCTTCCAGGGTAGGAGACGGGCA
>CADCTM010000416.1:452-1694 GCA_902805485.1 uncultured Coleofasciculus sp.
TCTTACCGTGCGATTGAGTCTACGCAATGGTTCTCCATCAAGTAATACTCCCCCCGTACTTGGCTTCTCCAAGCCCGCCATAAGGCGCAACAGAGTACTTTTGCCGCAACCACTCCTACCGACAATGGCGACAAATTCTCCTGATGCTACCTCTAAATTCACTGACTTTAAAACAGAAACATTGCCAAAAGTCTTACTCAAATCTACAATTTTTAGCTCAGTACCACCAAAAGCTTGCTGCATTTTTAAACGCTCCTTAAGCCGCCTGATAATTTGGATTCCACGAAAGCCATTTTTCTTCTAGCACTCTGGCAGCAGTATCGGCAAACTTACCCAATAAGGCATAAATCAGAATACTCAAAACCACGACATCAGTTTGCATAAACTCACGCGCATTCATTGCCATATAACCAATGCCAGAATCAGAAGCGATCGTTTCGGCAACAATTAGCGTTAGCCACATAATCCCCAAGGCATAACGTAAACCTACCAAAATTGAAGGCAACGCCCCTGGAAGAATAATTTGCCAAAAAAGTGATGTTGTACTTAAGCCGTAAACTTTGCCCATCTCTATCAAACCAGAATCTACCGTACGAATGCCATGAAAGGTATTCAAGTAAATCGGAAACATTACCCCTAAAGCAACAAGAAACAACTTAGATTCCTCGCCAATTCCAAACCATAAAATTACCAAAGGAATTGAAGCTAAATGAGGAATATTGCGGAGCATTTGTACTGATGTATCTAACAACTTTTCTGCAATCGGAAAAATGCCATTGAGCAATCCCAACACTAAACCAATACTGCCACCAACTACAAAACCTAAGAAAGCCCGCCACGTACTAACGCCAATATGTCTGAATATTTCGCCACTGATTGTGAGTTTAATTAATGCCGCTACAACACCTGTGGGGGCGGGTAAAACTCTAGTAGAAAGCCAACCCACTTGTATGAGAAACTGCCAGATAATAATTAGCAGGATAGGTACAATCCAAGGAATTAACGCCTGAATGTACCGACTTTTAAACCAGCTCTTGTTCATGACGCACTTACTGGGGTAGCTTGCTGTTGTTTTGGGAAGTTTTCGTTGGCAACAATTTCACCAAATGGACTCATCATATGGGTGCTTAACGGTGCAGGTTTGTTTTCTAGAGGTAGGCGGGGAAATAATAATTCTGCGACACGATAAGCTTCTTCTAAATGGGGATATCCAGAGAAGATAAATGTTTCAATTACCAGTTG
>CADCTM010000416.1:1704-2676 GCA_902805485.1 uncultured Coleofasciculus sp.
GTTGATATTCCAACATCCGCTGTGCCACCGTATCGGGATCGCCTACTAGGGCGGTTCCTGCGCCGCCGCGCACTAAACCCACGCCTGCCCAGAGGTTAGGACTGATTTCTAAGGCTTCTCGGCTACCGCTATGCAACTGACTCATCCGCTGTTGTCCTTCGGAGTCGGCACGGGCAAGGGCTTTTTGAGCAGATGCGATCGCTTCTTCATCCACGTACTTAATTAACTGATTCGCCGCTTCCCAAGCTTCTGACTCGGTTTCCCGGACAATTACATGAAGGCGAATGCCAAACCGTACTGTTTTACCTTGCTCATCTGCCAGTCGCTGCACGTCTTCAATCTTTCGCGCTACCTGATCCGGCGGTTCCCCCCACGTTAGGTAAACATCAATATGTTTCGCTGCAACCCGCTTTGCTGCTGCCGATGAACCGCCAAACCACAGAGGTGGATAAGGAGTTTGCACCGGCGGGAATAACAATTTTCCACCTTTGATATTGAGATAGCGCCCCTCAAAATCAACGACTTCGCCCCGCATGATCTCTCGCCAAACGGTTAAAAATTCATCAGTTAAGTCATAACGCTGATCATGACTTAGATGTAAGCCATCTCCTGCAAGTTCAACAGGATCGCCGCCTGTAACGACATTAATCAATAATCGCCCTTTGGACATCCGGTCAAATGTTGCCGCCATTCGTGCTGCCATTCCGGGCGAGGCAATACCCGGACGAATTGCCACCAGGAATTTCATCTGCTTGGTGACGGCAATTAGCGATGCAGCGGTAATCCAAGCGTCTTCGCAAGAGCGCCCCGTAGGAAGCAATGCCCCGGTGTAACCCAAACTGTCTACGGCGTGGGCAAGTTGCTGTAAGTATTCTGGGGTGACGGCACGTCCACCTTTAGCTGTTCCTAAGTAGCGTCCTTCACCATGCGTGGGCAGAAACCAAAGAACTTTCATATATCTTATGGGGATTA
>CADCTM010000417.1 GCA_902805485.1 uncultured Coleofasciculus sp.
AAAGTACATAGTAAAAATAAGCTCAAAAGTTTCATTCATAAAACAAGTGAAAAGTCAAGTTTAAATGTGGTGTGCTATCGCTTGGATTGGTAGGAATGAAAAATTTAAAACAGTTGCTCTACATCGGTTTCCTACTGTCTGGTGTGTTAGCCACACCTTCCTTGGCGACCGAGACAGTTAATTTAGAAACAAGTTCCGTTGCCACACGCGCTTCACAGACTGGCAACGAATCCACTCAGGTGTGTGAATCATCCCCGAAGGAGCAGGAACCGCAGGCACAGACACCGAAGGAATCAGCAAAAGCGATCGCGTCTGATCTAAGAGATACCGGATTATCCATTTTTCCAGAATCGTTGCCGAAGCGTAAAAGAATCAATACAAGCGCAACCCAAGTCCTACTCCAACACCATCATTCGGTAGCTAGTTCCCAAAAACCTGTCTTAGAGGTGATTGATCGCAGTTGTGATACTGATGTAGAAACAGGGTAATCCTTTTGTCTATATGCTCTGAGGAGGTAAAGAGTGAATCGAGTTTTTCTTGACACTCTTCACTTGCCACTTTTTGGGGTGTGAGATTGGGACTAGCCGTTAAACCCCGAAATCCTTATTCTGGATTAGTGATAGCAAGTGCTAATCAAAGCGCTGAGGGAAAGAGCGAATGGGACGAATATTTATTTCTGCAGGTCACGGTGGTGTAGAACAAGGTGGTGTTGACCAAGGATCGGTAATCAATGGTACTACTGAAGCCCAAGAGATGATTCTCCTGCGCGATCAGGTGGTGCCAGAATTGCGATCGCGTGGCTTTGAAGTGCTTTCTGTCCCGGATAACTTGAGCTTAACCCAGACGATTCTGTGGATTAATGCCCGTGCAACCGCCGGCGATGTGGCGCTAGAAATTCATGCTGATGCTTTTTCTAATCCTGATGTGCGAGGTGCGACGGCTTTTTACATTGCCAATAACACCGAGCGCAAGAATAATGCTGAACTATTACTAGTCGCTTTAATTCGACGCCTTCCCCAACTGCCGAACCGAGGCGCTAAACCCGACACCGCGACAGGCATTGGACGGATTAGCTTTTGTCGAGATACTACCCTTCCTTCGCTGTTGATGGAGGTTGGGTTTATCAGTAACCCAGACGATCGCTTTTTACTCCAAAATCGACGCCGTGATCTGGCTTTGGGTATTGCGGATGGCTTGGCGGCGTGGAGTCGGGCGATTTCTGGGAACGGGTCATCAAATGGTTCGGATACCTCTTATGCCCCGATTAAAATCAATTTTAATAATCGCATCTATGGTGAACAAGGCATTTTGGTTAATAATAATGCTTACATTCCGATTGATTTAGTAGACCGGATGGGCATTAATTTGACGACGGCGACTAATGTTCGCCGTGTTCAATATCAAGGAGTGGTTTATGTCCAAGCGATCGCACTTCGAGACTACAACGTTGCGGTTAGTTGGGATAATGCCTCTCGTACCGTAATTTTGCGCTCAAATTTGCAATTTTGTCCCGGTCAAATTGACCGAATTGCGGGGCAAGGTAGTACTTCAGAAGTGCAGTTGATGATGTTTCTTAAGGCGAATAACGATAAGGCTCTGACTCAGTTCCCTGACTTACCGAAACTGTATCGAGAAGAGGCAACAATTGAGGGCATTAACTATGATGTTGCTTTTTCTCAAGCTTGTGTTGAAACGAATTTTCTTCGCTTTGGTAATGACTTGAAACCGAGTCAAAATAATTTTGGTGGTTTAGGCGATGTTGGCGGTACGGCTGATGCGGCAACGTTCCCTAGCGCCAGACTCGGTGTCCGTGCCCATATCCAACAATTGAAAGCTTATGCGAATGTGGAGCCGTTGGTGCAAGAAGTGGTTGCGCCCCGGTTCCGGTTTGTGACTCGTGGAATTGCGCCGTTAGTTGGGCAATTAAGTGGGCGTTGGTCGGTAGAGTCAGATTATGGCGATCGCATTTTGGCGGTTGTCCGGCGTCTTTATGAATCGGCTGGCTTATTGTGAATTAAACCCACAGACTGAATGGGGCGACAAGAACAAAGCCCACCTGCGTGGGCTAATAATTTTGAAGTCCTCGTGGTGCAATACGCGCAGCACAAGCGCAATAGGCAGACTTTGTTTATGTAGCCTCAGACTTCAGTCTGTAGGTATTATTTTAAGCTGTCTTAAAAAAGCGGATGATTTCCCGTACATGATCGAGGAATTGACCATCAGTTGACAATTGAGCGATCGCTTGTCTGGCTTCACGAGCTAAACGTTCGTGCTGGGCTTCATTTGTGGCGCGTAGTTCTTGTAATGATGCCCCAAGACGGGCTAATTCTTTGCGCGTTTCTTCCTGATAACGTTGGTGTGTGGCGATCCAGGAGTAAGGTTGTTCAGGGTTCATTTGCTCTTCAAAACGCTGGACTGATGCTTCCAGACTGCTGAAGCGGTTTCGCAGTTCCCAAATGTCTTCTCTAGGATAGGTAAATTCTTGTTGAATCATGCTTAACCGGGCGGCAAGATATTCATAGGTTCGCACGGCAGGGCGCAAGGCGGTTAGGAGTAATGCCGCACCGGAACTGATGTAGCCAACCGCACTGATACCTGTGGCGGCAAGAGTATACAATCCAACGGCGGAGAAGAGATGAAGTGCGATCGCAATCCAAAATGAACGATTT
>CADCTM010000418.1:0-2134 GCA_902805485.1 uncultured Coleofasciculus sp.
ACCTCTTACTTCAGTTTTTCCAATATAGCCGGATAAAATTAGATAATAAAGTTGTACATTATTTATACTGGACGAGCAGCTACTTTAGTCTGGCAATGATTCCTTTCTTGAGTGTAGGATCTACATTCCTATGTAGCCTCTTATCTCTAGCTACTCTTCTTCCGTTAAGAGGAGTTCTATTTGCGCGATTAGTTTCTCAATTTGTTTCTGCTTTTTAGGATTACCTAAAGTTTTTGTTTTTTGAAAGCAACGTGAAATGTTCTGCATTCGTTGCTTAAGAGTTGGTGTTTCTATTGATGTAACTGAAGGAATCGCTTTGATTTTCTCTCGTATCTGGCTCAAAGAGAGTTCTTGAGTGATCGCCTCCTCTAAAATCGTTTGTCGCCGGCCAGAATCCTTAATCCGGGCTATTATCCGCGCCTTAGTATACTCCAACTTCCCCTGTCGAATGGCATCAAGAATATCTGAAGGTAGGTTGAGTAGAGGAAGCCTAGACGTACGAAAGCTCTCTGGCGTTATTCCAATGGTAGATTCTAAGATAGCGGCAATCATTTCTATTTGTCGGGAAACGTTTCCCGACGTTTTTATTCCCTTCTTCTGAGCTGTTGCCATCTGGGTTAGCGCGTCCAAGATGGTATCTGTACCACAATCCATTGTTAGGCTTAATAAATCTAGCACTCCCTCTGTTTCCTCAATTGGGCTCAGGTCTTCTCGTTGTAAGTTTTCCACTAACGCCAGTTGTAGCGCTTCCCGATCCGATAGTTGTCGGATGGTAACAGGAATCTTGTCCAGACCTATCTCTTTAGCGGCCCGGTATCGTCGCTCTCCTGCAACTAGTTCGTATTCTCCTTCTTTAAAGGGACGCACCAGTAGTGGCTCCAGGATGCCATGTTGTTTAATGGAATCTGCTAGTTGTTGAAGCTTTTCTGAGCCAAAATATCGTCGGGGTTGATTTTGGGGTAGATGAATTTTAGTAATGGGAACTGTACTTGTAGCAATTGTTAGGGGCTCTGGTAAGAACTCATCCTCATTGACGGGTGTGCTGAGGAACGCACTAACACCCCGCATCTGCGGAACAGGCGACCGCTTCTTATTCATTTCAGCTTCTCCATACTATTGGCAATCGATTCCAACACCTTGACTGCTGCATGACTGGGACTATGTACTGCTAACGGCTGGTGCTCCATTGAAGCATCAGCAAACGCCGTTGCACGAGGAATAGGAGGATAGATTTGGGTGACTGTAGATAATTGCTCTTGGATTGCTAGTAAAATTGCCTTATCTTGAGCATTACTTGCTGCATATATAGTTGGTACGATTCCAGCAATCTTCAGATCAGGATTTACGTAAGCCTGCACTTGCCTGACACTATCTAGCAGTAATTCTGTGCCCTTGTAACTTTTGTATTGTGTCTGGATTGGAACAAGAACATAGGTAGACGCGACTAGACTCAGCACACTTAGAATTCCAAGGCTCGGAGGAGAGTCTATTAGGATAAAGTCATAGTAGTCATAGATTGTTTCTAGTACTCGTTTTAACCTCCATTCTCGCGCCATTAGGGACGTAAGCTGCATTTCTGCCGCACTAAGCATAATATTAGACGGAAGTAAGTCCATCTGATGAATTCCGCGATGAATTGCCAATGGAACCTCGTTCAAAATGGAGTCAGCGATTGTTTGCTCTAAATCAGCTGGCTCCAAACCCATGAAGACTGTTAAACTTGCCTGTGGATCCATGTCAGCCAAAAGAACTTTTCTACTATGCTGGGCAAGGTGATAACCCAGATTCATAGTTAGAGAAGTTTTCATAACTCCGCCGGATTGGTTGTAAATAGTGATTACTTGAACCACTGAATTCCTCTACAAACATTACCTAAAAGTTTATGAGATTGTGGAAAAAAAGAACTAGTTTTTAGAATATATATACTCATATTGAATTACGCTTTCGAGTTCAAGCCAATAATAGTTATGTTGGCAATGTAAATCTAACTTACAAACTCAGCGTAAATGTTCTCGATCTGCTTTGTCTGGTTTTTCCTCGCTTCTGGTTAACACCGCTCCATAGTGTCTTGCTGACTCTAGTCTTTACCTGTGTTCAAGCCTTTCCTTGCAACTTCCCACATCATGCCAGTGTT
>CADCTM010000418.1:2144-2658 GCA_902805485.1 uncultured Coleofasciculus sp.
TCATTTGAGCACTCGCATCCCGTTGAGCAATCCTCGCTGGCCACTCCAGATACCCTCGCTGCCAACTTTCTCTAGATGTTAGTGCTTCACCTGGGGGTTCTTGCTATTCAGTTTGTAGTACTCGTAAAGTTTCTCTCCTTTAGCCTGCAGATTTGGCCTAATCCACAGGCTTGCTGGAGCAAGATGTCCTAACTGGCGGATGCGCTCGATTTCGCTCAGTAACCGATCTTGCTCTGCTTGCAGGTGAGGGCTAACCATCTTTTTCTTATCGGTATAGTTTTTTACCAACAAGAATAGCTGTGCATTCATTTTCTTGTCGGCTCAGATATCTACCGACAAGAAACTAAGTCTGAATTTGTTGGGCCTGCGCTGAGGAGGCTTCTACCAAATTTGGTCTTACGTTGAGGGCACAGCTACCTCTTTCTTGTTAGTAAATTAATCTACCGGCAAGAACATAAGTTCGGCTTGCACGGTGGTGTTCTAGACCTGTGGGAAAGGTTAAACTGCCCGACCA
>CADCTM010000419.1 GCA_902805485.1 uncultured Coleofasciculus sp.
TTCGTAGTGAACCAGGGTTGGATTCTCTAGTTGATGAAATCAGGCAGATGGGCGGCGAGGCGATCGCCTATCCTGCTGATGTCACAAATTTTGAACAGGTAAAAGCGATCGCAGATAAAGCCATCCAACAATACGGGCGACTCGATACCTGGGTGCATTTAGCCGCGATCAATCTTTACGCGACGTTTGAGCAGACAACACCAGAGGAGTTTAAGCGCGTCATCGATGTCAACCTAATGGGACAGGTACACGGGGCGATGGCGGCACTACCCCATCTCAAGCGCGAAGGACGAGGATCGCTGCTGCATGTCTCCTCAGTGGAAGCTAGACGTTCCTTCCCATACCACAGCGCCTATGGAGCATCCAAGCATGGAATTGATGGCTTTTTGGAAGCCATGCGGGTTGAGTTGATGCACGAGGGTTTGTCCAGCATCAATGTCACAAATGTAATGCCAGCCTCAATCAATACGCCTTTGTTTAACAAATCCCGCACCAAGATCGGCGTAAAACCCCAAGGGCTACCGCCGTTCTACCAGCCCGATATCGTAGTGGACGCTATCCTCTATGCGGCTTGCCACCCAACCCGTGACATTATCGCTGGAGGGGCAGGACGGGCAATGTCTCTAATTCAGCGGCTCTCACCCCAATTAATGGATACCTTGCTGCTGCAAGCGGGAGCGGGCTTTAAGCTACAGCAAACCAGTGAGCCGAAGCCCGAAGATGCTCCAGATAATTTATTTGAGCCGATTGCAGGCTTCGATCGCGTTGAGGGAGATTTTAGCAAGCACTCACGGGCGAACAGTTACTCCACCTGGCTGGAAATCCATCCTACGGCAAAGTGGGGTGCGATAGTTGTTGCAGTACTAGGAGCCGTAGGGTTAGCGGTACTGGCGGCGTAAGTGTCCAAGCTGAGGTGTACTTTACTACCAGGCTGTTCAGGAGCGGTCGTGAATAGCTTGGTAGAAATTGCCTAATTCTCTCCCCCTGCCTCTGACGATGCAACTTTAATGCAGACTAGCTTTTATGAGCCTTGGGCAACACCTACAGGTGAAGCGGCTTCGTCAACTAGTTGTAGCAATCGCTGCCGTAAAGTTTCTAAACCCAAGCGTTGAGTTGCTGAAATAAAAACAGCTTCAGGATACTTTTGTTGAGCTAAAGCTAAGGTTTCGCTATCCACTCGATCCATCTTGTTAAAGGCAATTAAAGTTGGACCAGACATTTCAGGCATTTCTCCTAGCACCTCCTCCACTGATTGCATATGGCTTTCCCAAGCGGGATGGGAAAGATCGACAACATGAAGCAATGCATTCGCCTGGGTTACTTCCTCTAACGTGGCTCGAAATGCATCTTTTAGAGCGGGTGGTAGTTCATGAATAAACCCTACTGTGTCTGTCAGCAGAATAGACCTTCGCTCCTGAGTTTCGGGTTCAGTAATAACTAGCTTTCGCGTTGTTGGATCGAGAGTAGCAAAGAGTCTATCGGCTGTATAAACCTCGGCATGAGTCAACAGATTCAATAGGGTAGATTTACCAGCATTGGTATAACCCACTAAAGCAACAGAAGGAACTTCTTGCTGTTGTCGC
This sequence comes from uncultured Coleofasciculus sp., assembly GCA_902805485.1. Lineage (GTDB taxonomy): Bacteria > Cyanobacteriota > Cyanobacteriia > Cyanobacteriales > Coleofasciculaceae > CADCTM01. The sequence continues at coordinate 1,584 of CADCTM010000419.1, forward strand.
TGTTGTCGCAGGCGGGCGCGATGTGCCTGTAATTGGTTGACTTCCTGCTGAAGTTGGGCGATTCGTCGTTGAATCGTTCGCCGCTCAGTTTCTAGTTTGGTTTCACCGGGACCTCTAGTACCAATTCCGGCACCTAGCCTAGACATTTCCTGACCTCGACCTCTCAGCCGGGGCAGCATATATTCTAGTTGCGCCAGTTCCACTTGCAATTTCCCGGCTTGGGATTGAGCGCGTTGAGCGAAGATATCGAGAATGACTTCTGTGCGATCTACAACCCGGATACCAATCTCAGTCTCTAGGTTTCGCGCTTGAGATGCAGAGATATCTCGGTTAAAGACGATGATATTCGCTCCCAACTGATGAGCGTGGTGGGCAATTTCTTCAACTTTTCCTTGACCGACGACCGTTTGAGGATGGGGATGCGATCGCTTTTGTTGCACCATATCCAATACCTCTCCCCCCGCACTCTCAACCAACCGAGTCAGTTCTTCGAGACTATCTTGAAACCGCTGGGCAGACATATCTTCAGTCATCAACCCAACCAGCAGCACTCGGTCTTGCTCTGTCTCAATCTCTTGAAAGTGCGAAATTTCAAAGCCTGCTTCTCGAAACTCCGTCTCCCATTCATCAACTAAGTCGTCAAAGTCTTGCTCAGTCAGCTCATCCAGACTGAGGGGAGGAGAAACAAGCCAGGGCGATTCTAAATCTGGTACGAGGTGAGCTAAGAAAGCCTCCTTAACAGAGCCAGTGCCATCGCCGTCTCGTTTTTCCGACCTGTTTCCTGTTGGGATTAACACCACTAAAGCATCTAATCGCTGTCGTGCCATTACCTTCAGAGCCGCTGTATCTGGTATCGCTCCTTTGAGTTGAGTGGCAACGCAATGAATCCCACTCAAGCGTTGAGCGCCATGCCGAGGTAGCTCTTGGGGCGGAATTTGAGTTTGAGCTGGCGTACCCACCGCGACTCGCACAATCTGTCCGCGTCGATTGATGTAGGCGCACACGGGATGATGAATGTCCGTGCTAATTGCCGCTAACGCTTGAGCAAATTCAGGGGTAGTTAAG
>CADCTM010000420.1 GCA_902805485.1 uncultured Coleofasciculus sp.
CCACGAATCACTTTAACTGTGTCAGAGGATGTCTACGAATATCTTTCTGACTGGGCAGAGAGTGAAGAAAGACCACTCGCAAACCTTGCAGCTTTCCTGCTAAGTCAGGCAGTCAGGGAAGCCCAGCAAAAAAAATCCCCCGCCTCTGACACCACCAGGACAAAGGACACCGGAGGCAAAGGCAGGGGGAAGAAGCAGGATGATTGAATTAAGACCAAGGTACAACTATCAAGAAAACGTAATCCCAAACGATTGGTTTAATCCGATGGCGATCGAGAGAATGTTTGAGGTCAAAGATCGGCAGATGGCTGCCGATCTTTGACCTCAAACGAGCGCATGAATGAGCTAGTGATCGCCAACAACAGAACAGCTCACTTGGTAAAACAAAAAATGTGTTTTGGGCGCATTTTTTGACTAAATATTGGAAATTCTGATATTCTCAAATCCATCCATAAAGATTTAAAGCCAGCGCCCATCTTTGCCTAAGAATGCGCTGGCTAATACCCCACCCGAACCCGGAGGTCGAGTGATAGTTACGGATTTATTTGATACTAGTATACAAGCATACTAGTACTCTAACTTCAAACTATCACCTCAACCTCCGAGATGCAAACTAGGAGATTAAAGTGACAACATCATTAGCAGCCGAAAGACCACGTAGCCCAATTGCAGTACTTAGAAGAGAAGACAAAGAGCTATTAGATCAACTGGCACCAGAATTACCCACACGAATTCGCACTTGTGCCGCGCAACTGATTCCTTATTTCACTCACTGGCAAAAGTGGAAAGCCGCGAACTACCCAACCCAATGGATCTACCAACCGCTGAGACATATCCGGGAAGACCTAATGAAGGTCTTCTCAATTCATGTCATACGGACTGCCCTCAGCTTGTTGCAGCAACTGGGCTACCTCTCGATTCGGAAGAATAGCCGCGACTTAAACTGGCGCAACGGGCAGGATAAAACACATCAATATCTGCTCAATGTCGAGCTAATCAAAGCCGCACAGAAAAAACTCGCTTCCTCTTCGATGGCTGAAACCCTTGAAAACTCCCCATTTGTCAACAGTGAAACATCGTGTTCCAACAGTGAAATTTTAGATGTCAACAGTGAAATATCACGTTTCGCTGTTGAAACACATACACAGATTCCTTCTCCTATTCCTGCATCAAATTCCTACTCTCTCTCAAAAGAGCGAGAGAAATTAAATTTTGTTCAAGAAGAGGAACTCGAAGATTTCTGGGCAGTTGATAAAGAAGTAGAGCAGGAGGTACTGGCTTCGTTCAGCAATACACAAGAGATACCGCGAGAACAAAAAGATTCTGGTGAAGATCAGTTTTCCGCCGCGCCTGAACCGAAATGTTCCGAAGTGGTTCAGCCTGAATTAAAGCCGTTACCCAAACTGAAAAGCGATCGCGTTTCCGGGTTTCGCTCCAATGCCGAGCGTGATGTCTTCTACAAGGCGCTTCTGGAACTAGGAAAGACTCAGGGTAAAAAGTCACCTGCGGCATGGTCCACGAAGATTGTTAAGAGCATCGATGCTGGAGAACCGTGCCACTACCTAAGCGAGTACCGTGACGGGCAGCAAGTGGGCAGTTGCGAACAGCAGGAATGGGAAATCGCGCCCGGTCAAGTGTTTCCGCGTTTTATAAGCTACCTGACGACAAGACTCAAAAAGGCTGAAATGACCGATGAGCAGGCAATTGTAACGGCGCATCAACAGCTCAAGGACGTGAACTTGGCTCGGTCTTTGTGGGAATCCTGTAAGCGGTATATCGCCAAATACCAGGAGGACTGGGAAAAGCAAAAGCAGCTTGGTGTGCAGAATGCCTATTTGCCACCAGAGCTACTGCCAGAGCGGGAAGTGAACGTGGAGCAGGTAGGGAGTGCGATCGCCTCTTTGCAAGATGGCAGCATTCAATTGCAGGGTTTGCCGGAATCTGCCAAGCTCACCTCTGCCACAACCGAACTAGAGCCAGCCAATGAAGTATCCACTGACCCAGCGCCGGAGCCTCCCAGCCCTGTGGAACTCCAAGAAAAGCTGAATTCCCCCCTACAAGCCCCTCTCGCTCGAATGATGGCTCGAAACGCAGGGTATCGTATTGAGGAAGATTTGGTTCTGCCAGCGGGGGAAGAGATGCCTTCCCTGGAATATCTGCGATCGCTTCTAAATACCGAAAATCGTGCCCTGACAGCTAAGAAAATCCAGCGACTAATTGAAGGCAATCCGCAATGGGGCTTTTACTTCGATGAGTTCGAGGAGCTGTGGGGATTTTAGTCAAAGGAGATATAAAAAATTCGCGATCACCTCCGGGTAGAGAAAGCGATCGCGAACAAGACGAGGTGGATTTTGATGTGGTCGATAGAAGTTTTTACTTCTTATGGATCAGCAATTGCCGATTCAACCGCTCTGACATCTGAGCGCCCATCTGTAACTTTTGTTCGCAGTTCAGGTGTGAGTAGACTTTCTTTGCCATTGCGCTTGAGTGACGCATCCAAAAAGCGGCACTTTCCTTCTCTGCTTCGCTGGCTCCGGTCGCTGGGTCATCGATGTAAGTGCGATAGAGATGCCGCAACTCCTGTGGATTAACCGGAACTCCAGTCCAGCGAATAAAAATTCCTGTAATAAGGCTACCCATTGAGTC
>CADCTM010000421.1:0-10790 GCA_902805485.1 uncultured Coleofasciculus sp.
CGGAAATATCGCCTACCTCACGGTACGAGCGCAACAATTACTAACTCAAGCTGAGGTATTAGTTTATGATGCCTTAGTCGATACTCAGTTGTTGAAATTTGTATCAGCAAAATGCGTTTGTTTTGATGTCGGCAAGCGGGGAGGAAAACCCAGTACACCTCAAGTTGAAATTAACCAATTACTCATAGAACACTGCCAGCAAGGTAAGCAGATCGTACGGCTAAAAAGCGGCGATCCTTTTATTTTTGGTCGTAGTAGCTCAGAAATTCAAGCCTTAAATGCAGCCGGTTGTCCCTTTGAAGTTGTACCAGGGATTTCTTCAGCATTGGCAGCACCTTTACTCGCAGGAATTCCTTTAACTGATCCTGTAATGAGTCGGGGTTTTGCCGTTGTTAGCGCCCATCAACCCGAAGCATTAGACTGGGAAGCACTAGCACGAATGGAAACCCTAGTGATTTTGATGGGTGGGCGTAATTTGAGTAAAATTGTCCAGCAATTGCAGCGGTATCGAAAAGCGCCTCAAACACCGATCGCCATTATCCGTTGGGCAGGATGTCCTCAGCAACACATCTGGATTGGTACTTTAGCTGATATTGTTGAACAAACTGCTGGAATATCGCTCTCGCCAGCGGTGATGGTTATTGGTGAAGTGGTGGGACTACAGAAATATATGCGATCGCCAATCAATAAAGAAGCCATAACTAAACCGCTTGCCGGGAAAACCATCTTAGTCACCCGCTCTGCTGGGCAGTCTAGCCAATTTAGCGACCTTCTGCAACAAGTCGGCGCAAATGTTATTGAGATGCCAGCTTTGGTAATTGGTCCTCCTTCCAGTTGGGAAGCACTGGATAATGCGATCGCTAATTTATCGGACTTTAATTGGTTAATTCTTACCTCCAGCAACGGCATTGATTACTGGTTTGAACGATTACTTAGCCAAGGTAAAGATGCTCGCGCCTTAGCAAAAATTAAAATTGCTGTCGTCGGCAAAAAAACCGCCGCAATTCTCAAAGAACGCGGTTTACAACCGGATTTTATTCCCCCTAACTTTGTCGCCGATTCCCTCATTGAACACTTCCCAGAATCACTAGAAGGTAAAAAAGTTTTATTCCCCACCGTCGAAACGGAAGGAAGAGATGTTTTGATGAATGAATTAACGGCAAAAGGCGCCCAGGTGACTAAAGTGGCGGCATATGAATCCAGGTGTCCCTCAGCAATTGTGCCCGATGCCCTCGAAGCAATCCAAAAGCAAACTGTGGATATTATTACCTTTGCCAGTTCAAAAACTGTAAAGCACTTTTGCCAACTGTTAGAAACATCCTTACCCGCTACCCAATCTCAACTGCAAAACGTCTGTATCGCCTCAATTGGACCTCAAACGTCCATTACCTGCCGTCAGTTATTAGGACGAGTGGATGTTGAAGCAAAAGAATACACTTTAGAAGGATTAACTCAAGCAATTGTTCAGTGGGCAACAGACAAGACTAATTAAAGATTAAAAATTAATTTAGGTGATTGTGCAATAAGCAACAGACAATCTGAGTACTAACTAGAGACAATATTTAGGTAGATCTGTTGAAATTAACATAACATTTTCCAAAGTGAGCGGGAGTAGCCGTCAGAACAATTTTAATAACAGCAATTGTCGCTAGTTTCGCATCTACCTACAGACTTAAGCATATGATAAAAACCTGATTCTTCAGCCAATAAAGATCTTTTCGTGAGTAACCACGACTTGCTGACAACGCAAAAGAGAGATACAACCGTGTTAATGACAAGGTGTTAGCCTGGTTATTTTTGTACATTCTCTTAGTCTTAAAGAGCGTTGCCTTCGCCTAGCAGGTAGTAACCCTCCTCTCTTCTTAACAGTGACCCATTTTTAATAATAAAAGCCTCAATTGGGTTTTGAACTCAAGCTTATAACCACTCTCATACCATCAAGGGTCATGAAAGACGAACTCTCTAGCGTGAAGCACAAAACTCGCAACATTGTCTTAATCTATGCATTTTTTAGCAGTTTTTGGATTTTTTACTCTGACTGGTTACTGGTGCGATTAACCCATGACTCAAATTTGCTGACACGACAAATCCTAAAAGATTGGGTGTTGATACTCCTTACAAGTGGGCTACTTTATGCAATAGTCAACCGAAGCTTACGATCGCTTCAAGCTAGTTATAGCCTGTTACGGGGGATTATACAGGGAACCACAGAGGCGATTTTTGTCAAAAACCTTCAGGGGCGTTATTTGATGATCAACCCCGCCGGGGCACGCATCCTGGAAAGAACAGTGGAGGATGTAATTGGCAAAAATGATAAAGAATTATTTCCTCCTAACATTGCTGATCAAATTCGCGACAAGGACAGCAACGTCATCTCATCTGGACAAACGCAGGTATACGAAGATGTTCTACCCGTAGGAGACACGATGCAAACGTTTCTCTCCACAAAAGATATTTACAAAAACCCTCAAGGAGAAGCGATTGGTTTAATTGGGATCACACGCGATATTACTGAACACAAACGCTTGCTAGAAGAACTCAAACAAGAGAAAGAAGACCTCGTAGCGATGAGCACAGTAACCGCCAATAGCATTTGTACATTAAATCTAGAAGAACTGTTGAATGTCCTGCTAGAGCGCATTATCGCCTTGATGGGTGCTGATGCCGCCGTGATTTTTTTGAAAAAAGATGATTGCCTTGATGTGAGCGCCAGCATTGGCATTGAGCAAGACGCCTACTCAGATTATGCCCTGGAGATTGGGCAATGCCACGCCAAGATAATCGCCGCCACAATGCAGCCACTTTACATAGAAGACACCCAAAAAGACCCGCAGATCAGCAGTGCCTTGATTGAAAAATGCAAAATCCGCACAATGCTAGGCGTGCCGCTAATGCGTAACAGTATCCTAGTAGGTGTTCTCCATGTCGATTGGTTGACGCTCCATCCCATAAGCGATCGCAAACGTCATCTCTTAGAAATTACTGCCGAACGCTGCACTATGGCAATTCTCAACGCCCAATTGTACAAACACGCCCTACAGCTACAAGAGATCCTTCAGCTTCAAATTGACCATATGCCCCTCGGCTGTATTATTAACGATCAACAGATGCTCGTGACAGATTGGAATCCTGCCGCCGAAAAAATATTTGGCTTTACCAAAGAAGATGCACTCGGAAAAAGCCCTTGCGAATTGATTACTCCTCCAACCCTTCGCACTAGCATTAATGACATTTTTCGGCAATTAATTGCCGGAGAGAAAACGGTGCATAGTATCAACGAGAACTTAACTAAAGACGGTCGCACCATCATCTGTGAATGGTACAATACACCGCTCAAAGCCGCTGATGGTACGGTGATTGGAATGCTTTCTATGGCAGAAGATATCACTGAGCGGAGACACTCTGAGCAGGAACTACGACGAAAAGACGACCTCTATCGCACCCTTGCCCGGAACTTCCCCAATGGAGCAGTGTTTTTATATGATCGGGACTTGCGCTATACCCTTGCCGAAGGTGCTGGGATGGCAGCGATGGGGCTGCAAAGCGAGTCGTTTGAGGGAAAAACGATTTGGGAAGCTTTAATGCCAGACATCTGTGAAATCCTCGAACCCGTTTATCGTCAGGCACTATCTGGAAACGCCACAACCTTTGAAACCCCATTAGGCGATCGCGTTTACCTCGTGCAAGTCCTTCCCGTCAGCAACAGTAGCGGCGAAATTTATGCGGGAATGGCAGTAATGCAAGACATCAGTGAGCGCAAACGCACCGAGGCACAACTTTGGCGCTATGCGTTTTATGAACCCTTGACAGGTTTACCCAACCGTACATTGTTTTTAGAGCGTTTAGAACAGTTGATCCAACGGGCAAAACGGGATGAGGTAGGTTTATTTGCCGTTTTATTGCTACAGATCGACCGCTTCGAGATTGTTAAGTACAGTTTAGGACATCTCGTTGCCGACCAACTGATGCTTGCGACAGCGCGGCGACTAGAGGATTGTTTACAACCCACTGACTTGCTTGCCCGTTTGGGTTCAGATGAGTTAGCAATTTTGGTGAGAGACCTTAAAGATCTCAACGACGCTACGAGTTTGGCGGAACGCATCCATCAGCAGTTAACAATACCTTTTGATTTAGATGGACGTGAAGTGTTTTCCACCACTAGCATCGGCATTGCCATCGGCGGAAAAAAAAGCACAACCAATACACCCGATGAGTGCGGGCAGGACTTTTTACGTGCCGCTGATATGGCAATGCATCACGCCAAACAGCAAGGGTTAGCCCGTCAAGCTGTATTCAACCCGAAAATGCAAGAACAAGCGGTTGCACGTTTACAGATGGAGGCGGACTTACAACGGGCTATTGAACGCAAGCAGTTTCAGGTTTACTATCAACCCATTGTCTCTCTGGAAACCGGAAATATTACAGGTTTTGAAGCCTTGGCGCGTTGGCTTCACCCGACACGAGGCATGGTATCACCCGCCCAATTCATCCCCTTGGCAGAAGAAACTGGATTAATTAGTTTTATAGACCGTTGGGTATTACGGGAAGCTTGTCTTCAGCTCAGTGTTTGGCAGAAGGCGTTTGGGAATCAAGTTCCTTTAACGATGAGTGTGAATTTGTCGAGTTTGCAACTGGCACAACTGAGTTTAATTGAGCGACTTGACCAAATTTTACGCGAAACAGGTATTGATGGGCATTGCTTGAAGCTAGAAATCACTGAAAGCGCAATTATGGAAAATGCCACTACCGGAACTGTGATGCTAGAGCAACTAAAAGCATTGGGTGTTCAGATTTCAATTGATGACTTTGGCACAGGTTACTCCTCTTTAGCACGTCTGCATCAGTTGCCCATTGATACCCTCAAGATTGACCGTTCTTTTGTCAGCCGCATGGGCAATGATAGCGACAGTTTAGAAATTGTGCGGACAATCATTACCTTAGCTCATAGTTTAGCAATGGATGTGGTTGCCGAAGGAGTCGAAACCCCTCAAGAATGGGAACAATTGCGATCGCTTGAGTGTGAATATGCACAGGGATATTTTTTCTCTAAACCTGTAGAGCGTCAGGTGGCGGAGGCATTACTGACTCAATAGCGATCTTTGTCGGTTGTCTATAAAATAAATCAATAGACTTCTTTCCTAAACCTGTGCTAACACACAGATTAATCCGACTTTTCTCTATGTGAAGAAAGCGGTTAAAAATTCCCTTCTTTGTATTTTGGTAAAAAGTTCAATGTCCCAGATATCTAAGCGTATTATTGGCTTAACAGGTGGTATTGGTACTGGGAAAACCACTGTTTCAAAATACTTGGCATCCCACCACAAACTCCCCGTTTTAGATGCCGATATTTACGCGAGAGACGCCGTGCAACTGGGTTCTCCTGTACTTGGTAAAATCAGGGAACGCTACGGCAAAAACATTCTGCTCCCGGATGGTACACTCAACCGCAAACGCTTGGGGGAGACGGTTTTCAGCCACCACGACGAACGACAGTGGTTAGAGCAACAAATTCATCCTTATGTGCGATCCCGTTTCCAATCTGAACTCTACACTTTGGCAGATCCTACGGTAGTATTAGTCATACCGTTGTTATTTGAAGCTGGCATGAATGATTTAGTAACCCAAATTTGGGTCGTCAACTGTTCGCCAGAACAACAGAAGAGGCGAATAAGCGATCGCGATCAACTTACCCAAGAACAAGCACTAGCCCGCATTAAGTCTCAACTCCCTTTGGAGGAAAAAGTAGCAAAAGCCGATGTGATCCTGAATAATACTTTTACACCAGAGTTTCTACTCCGACAGGTAGATTTAGCTTTACGAAGTTAGCAAGATTTTAATAAAGTATAAAACTACAAGCTAAATGATCCCGACAGGGATAAGTTGAGGCGTTTGAGTTTGCCCTGTACATCGCTCTCTCTTTGAGCAGCATAACTAGTCATAAAATCTGAAATGGCGATCCGTTATTAGGATGCTCTATGAAAAAGTCACGTCTGAGTTTCGCCCGCTATAATCCCTTAAAGCGGCGGCAACAAAGGAAACAAATCGCACTGGCTGTTAGCATCGGACTTGGCGCGCTATTCATTGGCGGCCCCCTGTTAGAAGGGAAATATGGTCGAGGGTTGGTGCAAAGCACGCTCAGTTGTCTATTCCAGCAAGAAAAGCCGCTCACGTCGGACAAAAAGAGCAACACCAGCGTTTTGTCATTAATCTCGCATAAGCATTCACGAAAAGAGCAATTAGAGGCGATCGCTTCGGGTCCAAAATCTTTAAATACTAGTCGCGCTCGTTATCTCTTAGCCTCTGATTTAATTCAACGGCGTCAAGGGCAAAAAGCCCTGGCGCTATTGAAAGGCTTAGAGTGCGATTATCCGGTTATGGGGGAATACATTGCCCGCCAACGTGCCGCCGCTTATGAAGTAATGGGCAACCAAGCGCTGGCAAAAGCTTCTTGGCAGGCATTGCTTAAACGCTACCCAGACTCACCCGTGGCAGCAGAAGCCCTAGTGGCATTAGATAAAACGACGCCTAAAGATTGGAAGGTTGCGCTTGCTAAATTTCCCAGCCATCCCCTTACCTTAAAACGAGTAGGTGCCTGGTTGCAAAAAAAGCCCAATCAGCCTGAATTCATGGTCTTACTGGCAAAATATGACTCGGATGGGCCTAAAGTTAGCACCCTATTAGACAAGTTGGTCGATCTGCCTGAGCGGATCAACGGCAGACGGGTTGATGCACTAAAGCCAGAAGACTGGGAAGCGATCGCCTTTGGCTATTGGAAAGAACGCAAATACTATCAAGCTAGTACTGCCTACAGAAAAGCCACACCCACTCCCCGCAATGCCTATTTAGCCGGTAGAAGCCTTCAGCTAGCCGGAAAACCCGCTGCCGCCATCAATGTTTATAAAGAGATGGTGCAAGAATTTCCGAATACGAGAGAAACCGCAAGTTCCCTACTACAGCTTGGCAAACTACAACCGACCCTCGAAGGACTGCCTTATTTAAATCGGGTGATCCGTCAATTTCCCGAACGCGCGGGGGAGGCAATGCTTATCAAAGCGGAAACCCTCGATCAGCTCAATAATATCAAAGGAGCCGCCCAGACTCGTGAATTGCTGCTTACCAAATATGGTCATTCTGATGCGGCAGCAGAATATCGCTGGATGATGGCTCGAACTAAGGCACGATCCAGAGATTTTAAAGCGGCTTTGGCATGGGCAAAACCAATCATCCAGCAAAACCCGAACAGTGAGTTGGCGCGTCAGGCAGGTTTTTGGGTGGGTAAATGGGCAAAGCGCTTGGGACAGCCCCAGGAAGCCACCTCGGCTTTTGAATATGTGCTGACACGCTACCCTCAGTCTTATTACGCTTGGCGCTCTGCGGTTGCCCTTGGTTTGGATGTCAAAGACTTTACAACTGTACGGCAGATAAGTCCTCAAGTGGTACGACCGACCGAGCGCTCCTTACTCCCTGCCGGCTCTGCCACATTGAAAGAACTCTATCAGTTGGGTCAAGACAAAGAGGCGTGGACGCTCTGGCAAGCAGAATTTCAAAATCGCCTCAAGCCCACCGTCGCCGAGCAGTTCACCGATGGTCTTCTACGACAGACTTCTGGAGATCATTTGCAAGGAATTACTCAAGTTGCCAAGCTGGAAGACCGAGATACCCCCGAAGAAAAAGCTCAGTACGAAGACCTCAAGCGGCGACCTATTTATTGGCACGCCTTATACCCGTTTCCGTTTCTGGAGCTGATCGAAACTTGGTCAAAACAGCGCCAGCTCAATCCCTTATTAGTAACCGCTCTAATTCGGCAGGAGTCTAGATTTATGCCGACAATACGCTCAAGTGCTAATGCGGTTGGCTTGATGCAGGTCGTACCAGAAACCGCCACTTCTGTTGCCAAACGCATCAATCTTAAACGATATGCCTTAGATAATCCTAACGACAACGTTAATTTAGGCACTTGGATTCTGGAAGAGACTCACCAACACTACAAGAATAATTCTCTGTTGGCAGTGGCGAGTTACAATGCTGGTCCAAGTAAGGTGACGACATGGCTTGAACAAAAACAATCTGCAGACTCTGATGAATTTATCGAGGCAATTCCTTATGAAGAAACGAAGGATTATGTTAAGCAGGTGTTTGGGAATTACTGGAACTATGTGCGCCTGTACAATCCTCAAGTGGGTCAGCAGGTAGCGAAGTATTCTATTAGTCAGCCCATTAGTCAGCCCATCACTCTCCGTCCCTAAGTTTAGTTGCCTGGAGCTAACAGCACTATTGTTCTGGCGTGAAAGTAACGTCCTTGACTTCCTGATGTTTGCCTAAGAGCTTTTCTTTGTGTCGATTAGAAGATATCAATACCGCACCAGCATTACCCGCCGTGAGCGTTAACTCTTTTTTAGCTGTCAAAGTTTTCTGAGTTCCTTTGGATAGAGTACCCTCAAACTCGGTTTTGCCATCAGCAATTACTTTCATCCAAGATTCATCGGTGAGAGTAATCGCCACTTGGATCGGGACATCAACTTTCCCAGGTGCAAGAGTTGAAGGTACAGCATTGGCAACGGGTTTCGGTTGCTGTACAAGGGGCGTCGTTTTCTTCGGGATTACGGGTTGAGCGGTTTGCCGTCTGTTAACTAAATAAAATAGACCACTGATAGCCGCGACCATTATGAGAATGTAGAGTGTATAAAGCCCAATCACTTTGGAGGGAACCTCAGGAACGGTTTCTTGAGTGGAAGTCTCTACTTCTGCGGGCAGTAAATTAGCGGGAAAGGTTTTGGCAAGGGCATTGCCATCTAGCTCCAAGACATCCGCATAGCGGCGGATAAACCCTTGAATAAATACGGGTTCGGGTAACTGGTCTGATTTTCCTTCTTCCAAAGCTGTTAATAGACGTGATGAAATAAACGTCTTAGCGGCGACTTCCTCTGTAGAGATAGACTGCTCCTGTCTTAGTTGCCGTAGCTGTGCCCCGATTTCCTTCAGTTGCTCCACTTGAGCTGGATTTAAATTGTTCACCGCATCACCCTGCCAAGGATACACTCTCCTATTCAATAGAGAAATTAACAGCTTCCTTGTTATCTCGTTGAACTGTTAAAAAATAATTATTCTTACGGCGGTAACTATTAGTTTTATTAATTAATAACCTTTATCTTCTGAAAAATCCCTGCAAAACGTGGCAAAGCGAGATCAAGCCTCAAGTCCGAGCGCGACAAGCGGCTTTTTCCCACTTGATCTCAATACCGCCTTTAAGCCTCGCCGCCAACGACAATATCGCGAATTCGCAAGCTTGGTCCGCCACACCCTACGGGCAAGCCACTTTGCGAACCTTTTCCACAACCGCCGGATTCATCCCAATGGAAATCGTTACCGATCGCTTCTATATCTGCCAAGGTCTTGAAGACATTCCCCGAAAGCGTCACATCCCTTACGGGTTCGGCAATTTTGCCATCTCGAATCATCCAAGCTTCACCCGCACTAAACGTAAACATCTCTCCATTCGTCATGCCACCTAGCCAATTTTTGGCATAGACACCTTCTTTGATGCCCTTAAATAAGTCTTCCACTGGCGTTGTTCCCCGTTCGATCCAGGTATTGGTCATCCGAACAATTGGGGGGTAGTGGTAATTTAAGCAACGAGCATTACCTGTGGGTGTTTCTTCTAGCTTCCCTGCCGTTTCACGGGAATGCAGGCGTCCGACTAAAATGCCATTTTTAATCAGTTGAGTTGTCGTTGCTGGTGTGCCTTCGTCGTCGTAGAAGTAGCTACCGCGATGACCTAAAGGCGCTGCACCATCAAAGATTTGCAATGACTCCGGACCAAATTGACGCCCCATACTCATCACTTCTAAGATGTCGGGGTTTTCGTATGCCATGTCGGCTTCTGAGAGGTGTCCGAAAGCTTCGTGAACAAACAAACCAGTGAGAACGGGGTCGATAACCACCGTGTAGGTTCCGCCCCTCACAGGGGGCATATAGAGGGCGTCTAAAGCTCTTTGGGCGGCAGTTCGTACCTGTTCATCTAAATTTGTGAGGTCTTCGTAGGCTTTGCGAGATCCGGTAGTTTCCCGTCCGGTTTGCACAACGTCACCATTACGGGCAGTTGCCGAGAAGCGCATTTCCATATCTACCCAGGATTGCTCAATTAGGGTGCCTTCAGAGGTGGCAATAATGATGCGCTGGGTACTGTCGCCATAACGGACGCTAGTTGTGGTGATGCGGGGGTCAACTTGCTTAAGGATTTCGTTGTAGCGATCGCATAAGGCTTTTTTTTCGGACAACGGAATTTTGCGAGGATCAGTGCCTGTCAGAGGTAGCTGGCAAACTGTTTGCACGGCTTTAATGGGCGCGAGTGTTGTTTCCTCATCACCGACAATTCTAGCGGCTGCGATCGCTTCTTCCACTCGATCTGATAATGTTGCCAGATGGTTGAAACTAGCAAAACCCCAACCTCCTTTATAACAAGCTCGTACTTGTCCACCAATTGACATCCCTTCACTCAGGGTTTCTACTTTGTCACCCCGCAATAAAATACTCGTTCCTTCTGAATCTTCCAGACGAATCGCTAAGTAATCGACGCGAGAGCGATAACGAGCAATTAAGTCAGAAATTAGATTTTTGGCATCAGCGAGAACAGTCGGCATAACAGGCATTAATCAGCAACAAACTACCCTTATTGTGCAATGAATCGGGCAGTAATTGCCACAATCAGCCGCCACCTATTTTACTGGTGTGGATTAAATCAGTTTCCATACTCGTAAATTATTGATTTGAAGTAATTTTCTCCAATTATG
>CADCTM010000421.1:10824-11163 GCA_902805485.1 uncultured Coleofasciculus sp.
TACCAGATGAAGCGACAGTGGATGATATGGAGATAAAGATAGGTGATCGCATTATTAAAGGTAACATCAAAAAACGCGAAGAAGCACAAGCCATTTACGAACAAGCTAAACAACAAGGACGCACCGCTGGATTATTAGAACAAGAGCGAGATAATATCTTTACGCAATCTCTAGCTAACATCAAGCCTGGTGAGCAAATTGATGTCACGATTCGTTATACCGATAGCTTAAAGTTTGAAGGCGGCAACTATGAATTTGTCTTCCCGATGGTAGTGGGACCGCGCTTTATTCCCGGTACAGCAATTGATGGTAGCGGCGATACAGATATTGTTCCTGATG
>CADCTM010000422.1 GCA_902805485.1 uncultured Coleofasciculus sp.
TGATTAATCCAGGAACTTGCTCAGGCAAACAAGAAACAACCCTTAGATTTCCTCAAAGACTTCTTCGTCCTCTTCCGTCTCAATTGGCGTTACTGAATTCGCTTGAACAACAGCGCCCATATCAAGCTGTTCTCGGACTTGCTTATCGATCTTCTCAGCAAATTCTGGCTTGTCTTCCATATATTTGATCGTGTTATCACGACCTTGACCAATATTGTCACCGTTGTAGCTGTACCACGCGCCCTTACGGTTAATTACACCCGTTTGTTCAGCGAGGTCAACCAAACAGCCCAAGCGAGAAATACCTTGCCCGAAAATAATATCAAACTCCGCAATCCGGAAAGGAGGCGCGACCTTATTCTTTGCCACCTTAACTTTGACACGGATACCATATTCGCCTTCACTACCCTTTTTCAAGGTCTGAATTCGACGGATATCCAAGCGAACCGAAGCATAGAACTTCAAGGCATTACCGCCCGTTGTCACTTCCGGACTGCCGTAGGTTACGCCAATTTTTTGTCGTAACTGGTTGAGGAAAATCACCGTACAACCAGACTTGCCGATATTTCCAGCAACTTTACGCAGCGCCTTACTCATCAGACGCGCCTGCAAACCGACTTGGTTATCGCCCATCTCGCCTTCAATTTCAGCACGAGGCACCAAAGCCGCCACAGAGTCGATTACGACAATATCCACTGCCGACGAGCGTACTAATTGATCGACAATTTCCAAAGCCGACTCACCGTTGTCCGGTTGGGAAATCAGCAGGTTGTTAATATCAACACCCAACGCCGCTGAATAAGTGGGGTCAAGGGCGTGTTCAGCGTCAACATAAGCCGCAACCCCGCCATTTTTCTGCACTTCTGCCACCGCATGCAGAGCTAGCGTTGTTTTACCAGCACTTTCTGGTCCATAAATTTCAATAACTCGCCCTTTCGGCAAGCCACCGCCCAAGGCTAAATCCAGGGTAATTGCGCCGCTGGAGATGGTTTCCACCTTCATGCGGGCGGCATCTCCCAAGCGCATGATGGAGCCTTTGCCAAAGCTGCGCTCAATCTGGTTTAGCACCAAGTTAAGGGCTTTTTCCTTTTCGGGACTGTTCGTGATTTGGGTAGCCATTAATGCCTCAAGAACTGTGTTGGGATTCGCAGTGGATCATTTGTTCTATTTTAACGCTTCAGCCGGGAGAATTGGCAGTAAAGTTATGATTATATAAAATGCTGAAAGCTATTCTAGATAAGGCATCTGGCTAAAGTGCTACAACTCGCCTCAACCTTTTTACCCCAAGGTCGATCTCTACTTTTTTTTGATTTCAACCGCCTCGGAGTGCTGCACAAATATATTCCTTTGGGTAGATAAAAAATGACTTCATCTCCTCCTGAATCAGTAATGCCAGTTGCTTTATCGGTCGCTGGGTTAACCGACTACATTCAAGAACTATTAGAGCAGGATCACCAACTGCGGCAGGTCTGGGTGACTGGAGAAGTTAAGAGTGCAAACCAGCATCGGAGTGGGTTATTTTTCAGCCTCCAAGACCCGGACTCAAAAGCGTTGATTCAGTGTGTTGTTTGGAGCAGTCAGTTAAGTAAACTAGCACAAATTCCTGTGTCTGGAGAGCAGTTGATTGTTTTGGCGAGTCTGCGAGTTTATCCGCAACGAGGACAGTATCAACTTAGTGTTTGGCAGGCAATGCCTGCGGGTGAAGGGTTGCAGGCGCTACGTTTTCGTCAACTCCGTAACCGACTGGAGGCAGAAGGGCTATTTGACGAAGAACACAAGCTTCCGCTTCCCATTCATCCTCAAATTATTGGGGTTGTAACTTCACCGCAAGCTGCCGCCTGGGGGGATATTCAACGCACCCTACGGCGACGCTATAGTGGTTTGCAGGTTTTGTTGTCACCCGCTCAAGTGCAAGGGGAACTTGCACCTGTGTCAATTGTGGAAGCTATTAAGCGAATTGAGCAGGATGGCAGAGCGCAACTGTTGATTTTATCGCGGGGAGGCGGTTCATCCGAGGATTTAGCTTGCTTTAATGATGAACGAGTTGTCAGAGCGATCGCAAATTGTTCCATCCCCGTCGTAACAGGTATTGGTCATCAACGGGATGAGTCCTTAGCTGACTTGGTGGCTGATGTTTGCGCTCATACCCCTACTGCTGCCGCTGAAATTGCCGTTCCCGAATTGGCTCACCTTTACGCCCAACATCAACAACGACAAGAAGCCCTGAATGAGGCTCTAACTCATGTTCTAAAAGCTCAAGAGCGTCGAATCCAAAGTCTACAACAGCGTTTGCAACGCCTACCGCTTGACCGACAATTACGGCAAGAACAAAAAGCGATCGCTCAAAAGCGTCAGCAATTATTACAATCCACATCCAGACGTTTTAGTCAAGCAAGCCAGCACTGTCAATTTCTTAGGGAAAAGCTGGCAACACTCGACCCAGAGAGCGTTTTGAAACGAGGTTACGCCGTAGTACGCTCAACCGATGGAACCATTGCACGTTCAACCGCTAATTTAATCCCCGGACAAGAATTACAAATTCAGCTTGGGGAAGGTGACGTAAACGTTAAAGTTACAGAGATTCTTGACTGAAATCTCTTCCCTTGTCAAGGCAGTTAATAAGAAAGTTAATTCTGTCCTT
>CADCTM010000423.1 GCA_902805485.1 uncultured Coleofasciculus sp.
ATTAGATTTAGAATCTCGTAAAAGGTATCTGTATTTTCAAAGCCTACACGCATCTTGACAGTCAAAGGTCGATCATTGACAGCAGAACGCAGTTCTCCCAAAATCCGATCCACTTTTTCTGGTGAGAGTAGCAATCCACCCCCAACATTTTTGCGATAGATTCTAGGTACTGGACAGCCCATGTTCAGGTCAACTCCAGCGATATTATAGCCGCAGAGTTCCTTTGCTGTTCTTACTAAGTCTGGAATGCTTTCGCCAATCATTTGAGCAAATACGGGGCGACCCGTATCGTTTTCGGTGATGGCTGCCAGAATGCTAGGATTGAGCCGTGAGGTATCATGCACGCGGAAGTACTCGGTGAAGAAGTAGTCAGGACTGCCGTAATGGGCAATGACCTTCATAAACCAGTGGTTTGTTACATCCTGCATGGGTGCAAGAGCGGTGAGGGGTAGGTCTGGATGGAGCGATGGGGGGAGCGATACCTGGGACATAGAGATTCCATCGTTCGACAAAGCATCACTCTATCAAACGCTAAAGACATCTGGTCGCTCTAAATAGGCGCAAACATATTGAACGCCGAAAGAGCCTAAACAAGTAGACGCTACAATAACTAGTTAGACTTTAGAGCAAATATACTTAAGGACTAATTAAGTTTCCTTCTTCCCCCGCCACGCGATTGCCGCCTAAGCGCCCATGCCCACTAAAACTTTCGTAATCAGAGCACACACCCGAACCGTTCACACCAAGCCTCTCACCTTTACCTGCGCTAAATGCAACCAGGTGACGACTCGTGATGTATACCCAGGAAACCCACCTAAGTATTGTCTCAAGTGCAGCCCTCCCAAGAAACGTAGTGAAAGCGACACCCGACCGCCAGAGCGAGGTAACTTCGAGCCAACACATAACCTAGTCGATTCAACGGGTAAGGTAACGCTCGTCGCTTTAGAAGCTGCACCGGAAAAAGGCTGGTTCTTTGTCAGGACAGCTTTGGATTGGTTTGCCGGAGAAAGCATTATTAAATATCACAAAAAAAAAGGACTGACCAATCGTGGAGAACCGATGGCAGGGTTTGTTTTGGAGAGCCTTTAACATAGACCTGATTAAGGCACGAAACTCCGAAGCGATCGCACCTCTTTGTTTTTCAGGTGGCTTAATAAACTTTCCGTCTTTCAGATATTTGTACTAAACTTCGAGGTGACTTGAATTCACGCTTTCTCTACTACTTTATAAATAGGGGAACTAGGCAGCGATTGAGTGGTTAATGCCATGACTGGAACTCTCTACTGGATTGTTGCGAACTAGACTCGCTATCTCCAACAGTTGAGTCCAGCGCTTTTGCACTTGTTTGGGTGTGATTTTTAGGGCTTTGACAATCTCAAAATCGCTCATGGAAGCCCGTTTGAGTTCTAACAACTGCTTTTGCATAGGGTCAAGTTGACCGACAAATACGTCCCACTGCTTGGTGGAGAGTCCCAGCTTTTGGTCAAGGTCTGCACCTAACCATTGGTGTACCAGTTGCCAGTGAGACGAGTGAGAGAATTTTTCCACATGGTATTTAAAACGCTGTTGCAGATAATCCCGCTTTCGTGGTGTTAAACCCAGGATGTCGTCAATTTCCGGTGCGGGAAAGTCTTGCAGCTTTAAGATTAAGTAATCCGCACAATCAGAATGACCCTGAGACTCTAGGTATTGTACTAGCTCACCAATCACGCGCTCACGCACAACCGCATCATGAGGGTCTGTTGTGTCAGCAACTAGACGCTCTCGCACCTGCTGCATCACAGGTGAGCGACTTTGCATCTGTGCTTCTTCACCTTTGACAAACTCGGTCACCTGTTCAATATCCATGACTGTATCGCTAGGTTGGCGTTTGGCAAAGCTTTTGGCTCTGAGTACCAGTAATTGCACAGCACCATAACCTGTCATAATCCGTCGTTTGGCGTATTGCTCGGTGAACGCCATGTATTCGGCTAGTTCGATTTTTGTACGGGGGGTGTAGTTGTCAGCTAAGTAATTTTCCCGCCTCAAGGCTTTGAGGGAATCGGCGTAAAAGTCTTGCAAGAAGTCTTCAATTAAGAGGTGTCGAGCGGCAAAGCTTAACTGTGCTTGAGCGGGTGCAACATGACGATAGATCATCACGCTGAGGTGGCTGTGCAGTTCCACACGACCTTGCTTTGAACCCAGATTATAGTACTCAATACACTTAGAGAGGCGATGACGTGCCAAGGTTAACTGCCAGGAACGGATGTCACCGTCTTTTTGGATGCGGTCACTCTTAGTACAAATCCGTTCGACTTCTACCACCATGCGGTTGATTACTGTTAGAGCGTTGCTAGGTAAGGAACCAAGCTGAAGTATCAGTTCTTCTTTCAATAGCTCACTCAACGCCATCGTGTCAGTAAAACTATTATTTTCCGGAGCATTGTCGGTTGAGAAAGAAGTTTGATGTAGGAAGTTGGTGGTAGTTGCGTTCACGGTAAAAGCTCTGCTCTTGGTTCAAATTACGGCGGCGATGACTCTTCAAGAAGATTGGTGTTGGGTTCACCCAAGTCATGAGTCGTCAACAATTCGACTGTAAAGTGCAAGTGATACTCCGAGGGCTTGGCTTGTACAGGCAAACCCTTATGGTTGTTTAACGG
>CADCTM010000424.1 GCA_902805485.1 uncultured Coleofasciculus sp.
AATTTTTGTGAGATTTGTAGACATAAATTTAAGGGTGCTGTGATCACGATCGCCTTTTATCCTGTTTAAGTTCACATTCCTGGCGAGAGTACTTTCTCCCTATTGGGTGAACCCAGTGCAGGACGGCGCGAGGCAGTAAGCACGACGAAGCTCTTGTCATACAAAGTTCCCGCCGCTTTCAGCCTTGTTGAGGTAACAAACATGAACCCTGAAACTCGATCACTGCGGTAATGACTCAAAAATAGCTACTGTTCGCGGCAGCTTATCGCAGTATTTCAACATCGACCAAAGTATTGTGAGTCTGGCTTTTTGTGTAACGACTAATTGCTGGTGGCAGTGCGAGTTTAATCCTGTATTGCCTTGCTTAGGCAATCATTATTCGGAACAATAATTTAGAACTAGAACTAGGTGTAGAAGAAGCTCCAGAAGTAGACATCCACTTAAGAGAACTTTAGCCCACGGCTCTCCTGCTGTCAGCGTCTAAGCAAAAATAACAAGAATAGTTTCTCTGTCAGTGATTAAAAAATATCCTTAAGTTGCCTTCTTTGTCATCGCCTAGGCGATCGCGTATTTCCTATTCCGTCGCAACATCGCCGCCGCAAACGCTTTAATTTCAAACGTTACATAATTGCCTTGATCATTGTGGGGTAAGCCCCAAAGCCCGCTAATGTACTAGGAATAAGCCTTAGCGTTGCGGCACATAGAGCGGCTCCCATCCCCCAAAACTTGGTTTTAATCTCAATAAGTTACCGGATAGCTCCCTTAAGTAGAAAACTACTAGCCTTACCGTGCAAAATAAGAGCGAAACGGTATGAGGAGCAACTATGAGTTATCGGATGGATCGTCGCGCTTATGCAGAAACATTTGGACCAACAGTAGGCGATCGCGTTCGTCTTGCTGATACAGAATTATTCATTGAAGTCGAACAAGATTACACGACCTACGGCGACGAAGTAAAGTTCGGCGGTGGTAAAGTGATTCGTGATGGCATGGGCCAATCTCCCATTTCCAACGCTGACGGTGCGGTCGATTTGGTGATTACCAATGCCTTAATTCTTGATTGGTGGGGCGTGGTTAAAGCCGATATTGGCATAAAAGACGGCAAGATTTTCAAAATAGGCAAAGCCGGAAATCCTTACATCCAGGACAAAGTAGATATTATTATTGGTCCCGGTACAGAAGTCATTGCCGGGGAAGGCAATATTCTCACTGCTGGCGGAATTGATAGTCACATTCACTTTATCTGTCCACAACAGATTGAAGTTGCGATCGCTTCTGGCATTACTACCATGATTGGCGGCGGTACGGGACCCGCAACCGGCACAAATGCCACAACCTGCACCCCTGGTCCCTGGAATATTTACCGAATGCTTCAATCTGCGGACGCCTTCCCGATCAACCTCGGCTTTTTAGGTAAAGGCAACAGTAGTCAACCGCAAGGACTGGTGGAACAAGTAACAGCGGGAGCAATGGGTTTAAAATTACATGAAGATTGGGGTACGACACCGGCAACTATTGATACCTGCCTCAGTGTTGCCGATGAATATGATGTGCAGGTAGCAATTCATACTGACACCCTTAACGAAGCGGGGTTTGTGGAAGCAACGATCGCGGCTTTCAAGAATCGCGTGATCCACACTTACCATACTGAGGGAGCAGGCGGCGGTCATGCCCCAGATATTATTAAAGTCTGCGGTGAAGCAAATGTGCTGCCGTCTTCCACCAACCCGACACGTCCTTACACCCTCAATACCCTAGAAGAACACTTGGATATGTTGATGGTATGTCATCACTTAGACAGCAGTATTCCAGAGGATGTTGCATTTGCCGAGTCGAGAATACGCCGGGAAACCATTGCCGCTGAGGATATTTTGCATGATTTGGGTGCATTTAGCATGATTTCCTCCGACTCCCAAGCGATGGGGAGAGTCGGGGAGGTAATTATTCGTACTTGGCAGACGGCACACAAAATGAAGGTGCAGCGAGGAAACCTTGCCCCCATTGCGTCTCCGTTTCAAGGTAAGGAAGCGATCGCATCTCCTTACTATCAAGGAAGGGCTGAGAATGACAACTTCCGGGCAAAGCGGTACATTGCGAAGTACACGATTAATCCTGCGATTACCCACGGCATTGCTGAGTATGTGGGTTCGGTGGAAGCTGGGAAGTTGGCAGATTTAGTCTTATGGAAACCAGCATTTTTTGGCGTGAAACCGGAGATGGTGATTAAGGGAGGGATGATTGCTTGGTCGCAAATGGGGGATGCTAATGCGAGTATTCCCACACCGCAACCTGTAATGATGCGTCCGATGTTTGGCAGTTTTGGTGGTGCGATTGCGGCAACTTCCTTGACTTTTGTCTCACAAGCGGCATTAAATCGGGATATCGCGACTCAACTTGGCTTGCAAAAACCGACTGTAGCGGTATCTGGTACGCGGCAGTTGTCTAAGCGGGATATGAAGCTTAATGATGCATTACCTCAGATTGAAGTTGATCCAGAAACCTATGAAGTTCGGGCAGATGGACAATTATTAACTTGTGAACCTGCGACAGTTTTACCAATGGCACAGCGCTATTTTTTGTTTTAAATTTTTGAAGAAAGAATCTAGGGCAGGCACAAAGGCACTGCCCCTACCGT
>CADCTM010000425.1:0-1587 GCA_902805485.1 uncultured Coleofasciculus sp.
TCTCAAGAGCGATTTGGCAAATGCCGACCAGATGACTAAGCTCAACGTTTACGCTAAAAATGGCATTTGGCACGAAACTCTCGCTACTTTAGCCCAAATGCGGCGCCAGACACCCGGGGATGCGAGGCTGACAGCCCAGTGGACGCAATTGTTGGAGTCCCAAGGACTGGAATCAGTTGCAGCTCAACCGCTGGTTCAGCCTCTTTAAAGCTCGCTATTTGTTGAAGTTTTGTCAGTCTTCCTATCACTATGTGAAAATTGACAAATTTACCCGCTCGCCGCCGGGGTTAAAACTCCGGCTTAAAAGTAGAGATGCGATTTATCACATCTCTACAATTTGGTGAAAGAGCCAATAACTCAGCCCTAAAGAAACGCTCGCTTGCAAGAATAGTTTGCAAGCTATACTGACCAGTCTAAGTCTTCACTGACTCCGTTATCAGGGTCAAAACACTCCTTGAAAGCGACGCTAGTTTCCCGCTGTGTCGCTTTCAATTAAACAGTTCTAAAGTCACGCTCAACATTGTTGTAAGCCGAAATAACCCAGATAACCAGGTCGAAGCTAACATTACCCCGGAAGGGAGGACTTAAAATGTCTAATCTTGTTTTTGTTCTAGATACTGAGAAACGACCACTCTTACCGGTTCGTCCCGGTAAAGCACGTAGGTTGTTGAACGCTGGAAAAGCGGCTGTATTTCGGAGGGATCCGTTTACGATAATTTTAAAAGTGGTAGTAACAGCAACCCCTGAATCAATCACTTTAAAAATAGACCCCGGCTCTCAAACCACAGGTATCGCATTAGTGCAGAGAGAAAAAGTCGTCTTGGGCGCAGAACCATCGCGGTCAATCGCTCAAAACAACTCTTGATGCCGCTGCTCATTGCGTCGCTCACGAATAAATCGTCACAATACCGCCAAGCAAGGTTCTTGAATCGCACCCGTCCGAAGGGTTGGTTAGCACCATCCTTGGAACATCGGGCAGAAAAAAGTCTAACTTGTGTCAAAAAATTACTCCGACTTGCACCTTTCGGTTCAATTCGGTTCAATCGTTCAAGAGCTTGTCCGATTTGACCTACAACAATTAAAAAATCCTGAATTTTCAGGGATTGAATATCAACAAGTAGAATTGCCCGGTTACAAAGTTCGTGAGTATTTACTCAATAAGTGGGAGAGAAAATGTGCTTACTGCGGTGTTGAAAATATAGCATTGCAAGTTGAGCATATTTATCCGAGAGCCAAGGGTGGAAGCAATCGAATTTATCATCTCTGCCTTGCTTGCCATTCGTGCAATCAAAAGAAAGGAACTAAAAACATTGAACAGTTTTTAGCGGAAAAACCTGATATTCCAAAGTGGAATCTCGCACAAGCTAAACGTTCTGTCAAGGATGCTACTGCTGTAAATTTGACTCGATGGGCGTTGTTTAATCGCCTGAAAGAAACGGGGTTGCCTGTCGTGACGGGCTCTGGTGGATTGACTAAGTTCAACCGTACTCGATTAGAACTACCTAAAAGCCATTGGCTTGATGTTGCCTGTGTGGGTCAAGTTGAATTGTTAGAAGTTCTAACAAACAAGCCGCTGTTAATTAAAGC
>CADCTM010000425.1:1597-2633 GCA_902805485.1 uncultured Coleofasciculus sp.
CAAATCTGCCGCACGGATAAGTTTGGATTCCCATCTCGGTATGTTCCGAGAAACAAGTCTGTCAAAGGTTTTCAAACTGTGATATCGTAAAAGCGGTGGTTACGACTGGTAATAAAATAGGTAAATATGTGGGTCGTGTTGCCTGGGGTTCAAGTGGCTCATTCAATATTTCAGGCTCAGAATTACTTCAAGGAATCAGCCACCGATACTGCAAAATTGTCCATCGCAAAGATAGCTATGGTTACGCATTCTGAAGATTCACTGGCTTATTGAAATCCCCGAGTCGTTTCCCACGAGCAGTCTAAAGACGCGCTAGGAACCCACTTACCGAATTTTTTTATGAAACGTTTTCTAAATTTTACTGCACTGGCGATGGCTGTATTTGCGATCGCAGTTACTCTCTCCAGTTTGCTTACACCGATGCAGGCTGTGCCTGCACCAATTCTCCTGAGTCAGAATGTTAATTTCAAACCCCCAGATGTAACAGCCCCCGACAATCGGCAAGGGGCGACGCATCGAGGCGAGGCTTGTCCCAAGGATTTATCTATTATTCCTTTAATACCTAAAAGCAATGATGGTTTAACGCTAGGAGAGTCGCCAACATTCTTTGCCTACGTTTCTCCCTCTTCGACTCAAGTGGTGTTTACTTTACAAGCTGCCGATGAAAAAGGAACCGAGGTTTACAAAACTACTTTCAAAGTTGACAAACCCGGGATAGTTGAGGTCAGTATTCCTGCTATCGGTGAGCGCAAAAAATCTCTTGAGATTGGCCAGCGATATCAGTGGTCGTTTTCCGTGGCTTGCAATGACGATCCGTCGGGGAATTATTTTGTTTACGGAATCGTGCAGCGAATTGAACCGCAGGAAACTCTCAAGAACGATTTGGCAAATGCCGACCCTATGGCTAAGGCGATCGCTTATGCTAAAAATGGGATTTGGTACGAGACTCTTGCTACTCTAGCCCAACTGCGGCGCCTCGCACCCGATGATTCCGCACCCACGGCCGAGTGGACGCAATTGTTGCAGTCCCAAGGAC
>CADCTM010000426.1 GCA_902805485.1 uncultured Coleofasciculus sp.
GGCATTTTCACCCAGTCTCCGGCAAAGATTAGATTAGCAGAACCACTGGCGGTTTCCGGTCGTGCGGCATAACTCCCTGGTGGATATCCAGAGAAATTCTTTTGATTAACTAATTCTCGGTGTAACATCGTCGCGTCTTTTAATTGGGGTACAATTTCGTAAAGTTCCTCCTCAAAGGTTGTTAGTAATGCTTGCTGGTTGGGGAATTCTTTCTCTTTGTAACAATAAGCGTGTAACTCAACGACGCTTCCCCCGGTTTTTTGATGCCAAGTAATGAATTGTTCTTGAATTCGATGATACAGGGTAATGCTATCAGTAAGTTGATAGCCGGAAAGGGAAGAAAAGTTACTGTGTTGCCAGTCAAAATCACGGTCAAACCAGAAACGAGCAACGGCAAATGGGTCAGCTATACTAAGTTTATCTACCTGATTCTGCACCTGTTGATTGACTTCACCCTTACTGAGTTTAAATAACTGTTGAACTCCCGGAACATCGGTGGCAAAAACATAGTAATCGGCATTAATTGTATCCGCATACGTTTGTCGGGGCGTCCCTACCAATTGCACCTGTTCTTCCGTACGTTGTGCAATTTGAAAGCGGGGTAAATTGCGTTTAGCAGGTCCTGAAATTACTTGCCCTTCGGTATCATAAAGTGCGCCGTGGCAAGGACAGAGAAACTTTCCATCGGTTTGTTGTTGTACGGTACAACCTTGGTGAGTACAAGTTAAAGAAATTGCTTCATCTTCTCCCGTCACTGCATAAACTGCATCCCCTGCGCCGTAATAGTTTTTCCCCATCACGGTGTTGCGCTGCACCCAAAAGGGAACATCAGTTTGGGCATTTCCTTGTTGGTAGCTGAGAGAATTTATCTCACCTTGCTGCCAGTTGATGTTACTTACCGTTGCTTCTGTAACAATCTTTCCGCCTTTTTGTTGGATCGCTTTTGCGATCGGTTGAACTAAACTTGTACCCATATCCTGCCGCGTACCGTTGAATGCCAGTCCTTCTGGGTTACCAAAAAAGTAGAAGTGAAAAAACTGCATCAGTTCGCCCACACTTAACTGATCGGGGGCATTTAAACTGGATTTGGCAAAGGGTAAAAAGTACAAGTCATATAGTCCTTGGGGGAAATCTTTTTCTACCCATTCGGCAACGGATAAATGATCGAGGCGATTGTAACTTTTAGGGATTTGAAACCCGCCAATGGCGCTAAATACTTGCCAGTGATGGAGTTTTGTGAGGTTGATTCCCCAGTGTAAGCAATTGGGACTAGCGATCGCTAAATCGACAATATTCCAGGGAAAGGCGGAATGATTGGGGCGAAATACTTCCGGCGCATATTTGCCATCCCGAAAGACTACAGAATAAGACTCCAACGAGACAAAATTATCCTTGATTTCTAGTTCTTCAACTAAGTGATTGAGGTTGTAATATTGCGGGAAAAAACCATGAAATCCATGTTCCATCATGAAGGTTTCATTGCCCACCTCGATCGACCAACTGGCAATTTTACCACCCAATTGAGGCGATCGCTCTAATAGCGTTACCCTAAAACCACGCTGGCACAGTTCATAAGCACAGGCTAACCCCGCCAACCCAGCACCCACAACAACAACTGTTTTTTGTTGGTTCAACTGTTGAGGTAAATCCAAGATATCTTGTTGAAAAATCGCCGGTTCAGGTTTGGAAAATCGAGAATAACCTAGCATTCCGCCGATACTGCCAACACCCAGGAGTTTTAGGGCGGTGCGTCGTGAGATTGGCGGAGAATTTGAGGATTGATTCATGAAATCGAGCTAAATTTTTACAGAACGAGGCACAACTACCTATAACTTGGTAGGTTAGCAAAACTAAAAATTATTGGGGTTGCAACCCATCTAATAAAACAGAAACCATCTCTGACGCCATAACATCCTTGGGCGAAGCTTCGGGTAAAGTGCTGGCGTAGTTGATACCGTCGATTATTGATAGAAAAAAACCAGCGAGGAGATTCGGCTTTACATATCGAATTTGTCCTTGTTCTTGTGCCATTATAAACACTTGCCGAATTGGCTCGAAAATCGAATATTCGGCAATCAAAGATAAGCGTTGGGTTTCCTGCTCACTCAACACGGGCATATCGGTATGCATTACACTCAAAAAATGGATGGGAGGTTGGGAAATAAACCAACCGGAAGCGGCAGACAACTGCATTCTCAGGTCAGATCCGGCTTCATTCAATGCCCGATGTAAGCCATTTCGATGCCGTTCAAAAACTTGCTCAATCACGGTAATGAACAGTTGCTCCTTACTGGGAAAGTGATAATACAGTGAAGCCTGCCGAATTCCCACTTCTTCAGCGATATCTCGCATGGTAACGACGTTGTAACCCCGCTGACGGAAGAGCATTTCAGCCACACTTAAGACACGTTCACGCGCATTTAATGGAACTTGGTCAAACACATCCTGTTAATTGGGAGATTGGCAACTGACCTAATACTTGGTAGGCTACCTATTAATCAACGATTCTGAAAATCATCTCACCTTTTTTAACGAATAGAGCCAGACTTTAGAAACTTTTAAGCTTAACCAAAGATGAAATACTGGCGCGAGACTCTTGCTGTAGCCCAAAGAATCTTAATTGAGCTAGGAC
>CADCTM010000427.1 GCA_902805485.1 uncultured Coleofasciculus sp.
AAAGGTGAAGCGATGGTTCAAGCGCGGATGAACTCACCAGCTTAGTCCTTTTGATCGCGCAGATTAGGATCCAGGTTGATGCCCGGATGCACTACGTCTATCAGATAGCGCATGGGGGTAGTGCAAAAAATAGGGTGCTGATGGGGGGTAGAAACAACGAGGGTTTTAAATTGGGGTCGCCAAACAAAAACCACACACGAACATGTGCGATTCACCAATTCGCTGCCCTCGTTGTCTGAGCACAAACGTAAAGAAATACGGCCTGAATTTCAACCGGCAGAAACAGCAGCACAAGTGCAGAGATTGTAAATACAAGTTTGTCGATAAAGGCCAGCAGTGGTTCATCTGCCCGCAAAAGCAGCAACTGGTCAAAAAGCTGTTAGCCGAGCGGATCTCGCTGAGGGGAATTTGCCGGGTATTGGACATCTCACTTACCTGGCTGCTTCAATTTATCAAAGAACTTTACGGGCAACTGCCCGATGATCTGAATTGTCGTATCCCAATCAGGCAAGTCAAACAAGGGGATCGATTTTACATCAAACTCTTTGACAATGAGGCCGATGAGTTATGGTCTTTTGTCAAAAAAAGAGACAATGTGTACTACATCTGGCTCGTGATCCATAGAGCCACAAGGCAGGTAATTGCCTTTCACGTAGGCGACCGAAGCCGGGAGTCAGCCCGGGCTTTGTGGAAGAAATTACCCCAGGCAGTCCAGAAATACGGCCTGTTCCACACCGATGATTGGAACAGTTATAAAACCGTCATTCCTCAAGGTCAGCATTTGTACTGTAAGAAAAAGCAGTATACCAACCACGTGGAACGCTTCAATTGTACCCTCCGCCAGAGGTGCTCCCGGCTGGTGAGAGAAACCCTGTCATTTTCCAAAACGCTCGACAATCATATTGGAGCCATCAAATTCTTCCTTTGCCAGCATAACTTGAAACAACAAGTCGCAATCACAGCACCCTAATTGGCGCACTACCAAATTTTACTTGGTCTATGAATTGTTCTGCGGTCATCTTTTTGCTTGCCTACAACGTAACGAGAACACCCGACGCCGCGGCCTCATGCTTTTGCCCTGCGCTGGAGCGGCCCGGTGGTCGGCGTGAGCGGTGTTATCGGTAAACCCTTTCCTTTCAATTTATCATTTTTTCGCTGACTATCGGCTTTCGTCGTCTCTTCACATCGCTATTCCCGGCCGCCAAACGTCTTTTTTTATTCATTCGTTGACTGACGGCTTTGTCAACCCGTTTCGGGCTTGCCTGGTTGGCCAGCCGTTCATTCTGTTCGTTTGGCTCGGCCTGGTTTGCCTTTCCCTACTTACGTTTCCAATCGCCAAACGTGTTGTCTCTTCGGTTACCGATAACGGATCGAACACTGCCGCACACTGTGGCCTCATGCTGAGGTGTGCGGTGAGGCGGCCCAGTTGTCGGCCAGTGTGGTGTTAGTGGCTGGCTTTCTTGTTTTTATTCAAAATACTTTAAACTTTCTTGAGCTGCCTCTACCACATCTTCAGTCAGCTTTGTGTTCTTTGCTATACTTCGCAGTAATTCAATGTATTCTTCTCGTTTGGGGCCTTCTTCGCCATTAGTCACCCTGTGGAGTAAGAAAATAGAATAGATATTAGGTTTTCTTTGTAACGAGTCAATTAGTAACTCTTCATAGCCTCGCCTATAAAACTTCTCGATAAAATGGGCAATTGGTCCTGGTGCCCCAAAATCGAATTCCGGGTATTTTTCAATTAATCTAAATAGCGGTGCAACTGCTTCAAAAGCGTTTTCATGCTTTTCCAATTCCTCTGTTATATCATAGGCAGGTCCTATAAAACCTCGATATATCTCTTTTGTATTTATAATCAAACCTTCTAATTGTAGAATAAGCTTCCCAATTTCTTCTGACATACATTTTGCCACGATTTAAGTTGTTCGTTTTGCTAGCCACTAACGGACCGAACACACCCGACGCCATGCCCTCAAGCTAAGGTTTTGCGCTGTGGCGGGCTGGTGGCCGGAAGTGTGTGGTGTTAGCATCCGTTCTTTTTGATGTTCTCTTTTATTTCCGTCAACAGTTCAATAAGTTCCTGATAAGTTTCCTCACCTAATCCTTTATCAATTACGGGTTCTAGTTGTGCAGCATAATCGTAATCAGTTGCTTCTAGAATAAATCCTAAAGCACTGTAACAAAAGTAGCGTGTGTCCTCATCATTGTGCTTTAACGCCTCAAGTACTGGTTCAATTAATCTCTCATCTGGAAAGTGCAGGCAAATTTGAGATGTCCAATATCTCACGCTTTTGTGTTTGCTGAGTAAGGCTTCAATTAAATGCGGAATAACCTCGTTTGGCTTATACTGTCCGAATACATTATCTACCATCTGGTACACTCCAAGACCGTTTATTTCTCCGTAGGAGTTTAAAAATAAAGGAATACAAGCTGGATCAGGATGGGCTGTGAAGTACTTACGCACTTCGTCATACCAAACAGCCAATTCTTCTGTCCATTCTTTATCTGGCGGCATCGGTTGATGTTCTCGTAAAAACTGCAACGCCTGTTTTTTATTCATTTCTTCAATGGATGCTAACGCATCAAGGCCACCCGCACACCGCGGCCTCCTGCTGGGGTTTGAACGTGA
>CADCTM010000428.1 GCA_902805485.1 uncultured Coleofasciculus sp.
GAAAAAAGCCCGGAAGTATGTCAACAATCTTGAGGAGGGCCGTTGCTAAAGCTTCGTTGCGACTCAGTGCCTGGTTCGTCTCTTCGGAAATAGTCATATCAGACTCCAAAATTAGATTAGCAATTTTAGTGTTCCCGTTTTCAACCAGGCAGCAACTCACAAATAAATTTAACGGTTCCAAGTGTTGTCTCAGCGATAATTTAGAGCAGCCAACTATTTATTCAGCACAAAACCTCATAGCACACTTATTTGCACTAAATTCATTGCAACTGCCCACAAATCCAATCAACCGCCACCGATAAATCTGCCGCAATAAAATCAGGCTGAGTATGGTGCTGATACTTGCCACTGAGGACATCTTGACCAAACCCAGTCTGCACTAATATTCCCGTACAACCGGCATTGTGTGCCATATCAACATCGGTCGCCTTATCACCCACCATAAAACTTTGACGCAAATCAAGATCATGTTCCCAAGCGGCGGCGACCAACATTCCCGTATTCGGCTTTCTCCAAGTACTCCAGCGCGTAAAGTCCGGGTTAATACCCCCGGACTCAGGACTGAGAAAAGGGCAGTAATAAAGGGCATCCAGGTGGGCGTCAGCTTCGATTTGCAGTAGTTGCACAAGACGCCGATGCAGAGCATCTACATGATCCGCACCGTAGTAGCTTCTTGCTGGTCCTGATTGGTTAGAGACAAGCGTACAAAATAAGTTTTGGTCATTAAGTCGCCGCACCGCCTGCGCCGCACCTGGAATTAGCTGTAAGTCCTCAACCCGGTAGAGATAACCAGCTTCAATATTGAGGACGCCATCTCGGTCGAGGAATACTGCTGGTTTAGCCACGCCAAATCTGCTCTAATACAGTTTCAGGTTTGATATCTGCGATCGCACTTGTTGATGATTGAATCGCAATGTATTTCTCACTGTGGGGCAGTAATTTCTTCGCCTCGGTTGGACCAAACAAGGCAATTGTCGGCGTGCCAACAGCGACGGACAGATGCATAGGCGCACTATCGGTACATAGCATCAAGTTCGCCCCGGCAATCATTGCGGCTAATTTCCCAATATCTCCTGGCGAGGTAACTTTTAAATCCGGGCGGAATTGCATCATCGCGGCGATGAATTCTTCATCTTCTGGTCCCTTGAGCATCACAATTGGTAAATCGGGCTGTTTGCGTTGAATGTCTTCAATAATCTGCTGCCATTTCTGAACGGGATAAATTTTATTAATGCCTTTTGACTGTGCCAATTGGCTAGAACCGCCATGAATGAGAATGTAACCAGTTTCTGTTGTTCCCAGGCGTTGCTGTTCGCCTTCTGCCCATTGAATATCGGGTTTGGGAACACTGACGGCAAGTTCTGGACAGGGGGAGGTGATGCCAAAACCTTTTACCAAGTCATGATACATGGCGGCGGCATATTGCTCAGTTAGCAGGGGGACGGTGTTTGTGAGAAACCATTTTCCAGCACTGGCAGTGTAACCAATTCGGGTGGGAATACCCGTCATCCAGAGTAACAGTCCGACTGACCAACGGCGACCGAGGGAAAGTGCGGCGTCGTATTCGCGATCGCGTAAACTTCCCAGCAAGTTGCCAAAATCAGCCGGTCCGTTTCGGTCTTTAAAATCAAATGTCAGGACTTCCTCAACAGATCCTGAAACCCGATACGCCCCTTTTGCTCGCGGTTCCACAACCACATCAATTTCGGCATCGGGATAATTCCGTTTTAGATCATCGAGGGTGGGAAAGAACAGAATCTGGTCGCCAATTCCACCAGGCACAAGGGCTAGTATTCTCATCTGGATTGATTGAAGCTCTATTGTTCAGCTTAATTTTAAGGGAACATATACTCAGCTAACAGAGGAAGATCGTGTATTTATTAATTCCAGCGGCAGGAATGGGGCGGAGAATGGGGAGTGAACGCAATAAACTCCTCCTCACTTTACTGGGTAAACCAATACTTGCTTGGACTCTCCTTGCTGCCGAAGCTGCTGATAAAATTAGCTGGATTGGTATTATTGGACAACCAAATGACCAATCCGATATTAAAGCAATTTTGGCAGAACTGGCGCTATCTTTACCCGTGCAATTGATTATGGGGGGCGAAACCCGCCAAGAATCGGTTTATAACGGCTTGCAGGCGCTACCAGATGGGGCTGAACGAGTTTTAATTCATGATGGGGCAAGATGTTTGGCAACGCCGCAGCTCTTGAATCGCTGTGGTTCGGCATTACTGGATTGTTCGGGTTTCATTGCCGCCGTGCCCGTGAAGGATACGATCAAGGTGGTGGATGAAGTGGGTGTGATTCAAGATACACCTGATCGTCGGCAATTATGGGCAGCACAGACACCACAAGGGTTTGAGGTGAAGCTGTTGAAGCAGTGTCATGACAAGGGGCGTGATTTAGGTTGGGAAGTTACAGATGATGCGGCGTTGTTTGAGCGGTGTGGGTTGGCTGTGAGAATTGTGGAAGGGGAGGAGACTAATCTTAAGGTAACGACGCCTGTGGATTTAGCGATCGCGGAATTTATCTTACGTCAGCGATTGGGCTGATAAATTATCCAGTCAATTGCCGCAGTTAGATAGCCAGAGTCAAGAAAAACCCCGCTGATATCAGCCTAGCGGGGTAACGAATGAATGGGTGGTATCTTTCCTTACTTCTCAGGGGAAGAGACTTATGCAGTTGAGGGCTGGAATTTCGATTTTATTAATCTAATCGTTATAAAAATGAAAATCAATCAACGCCACGAATGGCCAACTACTGCTGAAGAAGCGACTATTATTCAAAAACAACTACAACTAGAAGTGATTGCCGAAGAGCAGTTAGGAGAAGTACGGTATGTTGCAGGGGTTGATGTTGGTTTTGAGGAAGACGGTGCAATTTCACGGGCAGCAGTTGCAGTGTTAAGTTTTCCAGAGTTGCAGTTACAAGAAAAAGCGATCGCACGACGCCCAACAAGCTTTCCCTACATTCCTGGTTTCCTTTCCTTCCGAGAAATTCCGCCTGTATTGGATGCCTTAGAGAAAATCAGCATAACACCCGATTTAATATTATGTGATGGTCAAGGGATTGCTCATCCTCGCCGCTTTGGCATTGCCTGTCATTTGGGAGTATTAATAGACGTTCCAACAATTGGTGTTGCTAAGTCGTTATTAATTGGAAAGCATGACGAATTGCCACCAGAGAAAGGTAGTTGGCAAGCATTGCGGTACAAGGGAGAAACCGTTGGGGTGGTTTTGCGATCGCGTACTGGTGTGAAGCCGCTTTATGTGTCTATTGGACATCGAATTAGTTTACCGACTGCGATTGATTATGTGCTGCGATGTACTACCAAATATCGCTTGCCAGAAACAACTCGCTGGGCTGACAATTTGGCTTCACACTGAATATAGGATCGGTAAGACTTAATCCCCTCAGCTCCTCACAACATTTAAGGGGATACTGTATTGAATTGGTGACAGAAATTCAGGATTGGTATTTCTGGTACTTTTCTATTGCTGCTTATCCATTGCTCGTCTACGCGGTTGATTATGTGGTCTGCATAGAACCTTATTGGCACGATAACTCACCTATTCCCTGATATATTTTCTGGTCGCATCGCTAAATTCTCTAAACAACCCTTCATAAACTCACCAATTTGCTCCTCAGCAGCATCATAATTAGGAATTGAACAGTTAATAGCTGAAGTACTTATTAAAAAGTTCAACGGTCAGGGGCTATGAATGAAATCACTCTAGAGTGGCAAGAAGCTGCTCAAATCCGAACAGAAACGATTCGTGAGAGCCAACCCAGTAAGCATCCAGGGACAGTACGGCTGGGTCGTGACCCGCTGCGGTGCGATATAGTTTTGAGCGATCCCACCGTATCAGGACTACACGTAGAAATCTTTTTTAATGCTCAACAGCAATCCTTCGCCCTGCACAACCTCCGCGATACGAATCCTCCCGTAGTCGATGGGCGGCAACTTCAGCACGGGGAAGCCTTTTTAAGTAAAGGTAGCACCATTGATTTAGGACAAATCGAACTGACTGTTGTTGCGGTTTCTCACGCTACCCCCAACAACCCAATCCCGCCAACGATTTTGATGCCACCGCAGCCTTTAATTGTAAATAATCAACCCGTCCCTGCCCTTGAGTCCTATGGCTTACAGTGTCCTAGTTGCGGTAGAGTTTCCCCTTATGAACGATTGGATTGGGGCTGTCAGTGGTGCGGTACATCTTTGGCAGCAGCAGCAAGTGTTGTAATGACATCAAACGGAACTTAGGGCAAGAAACGCATGAATCCAGCACCCTTGCGAGTTCAATTAAGCTGGGATGATCCGGCAACGGGAGACAAGCGAGAACCGATACTCGGTGTTCCCATCGCCTTGGGACGCGAGTTTGGTCAAATGCCTACCCAAATCCAAGGGCATCCTGTATCTCGAATGGTGCTGAATAGCCTTGAGGTTTCACGGTTCCACGTTTTAATCGACCAAGATAGTAGCGGGTTGCAAGTCATTGACCAAAATAGTCGTAATGGCATATTTGTCAATGGCAATCTTGTTGGCGCAAACAACTCGGTAGCCCTGGCAAACGGTGATTCTCTACAAATTGGGCCGTACCAAATTACAATCAGTTTCGGTGCAAGAACACAGCCGCCGGCTTCTACTAATTCCCAAATCTTATTTAATCCCAATACAGGACTACCAGACCCCAGCCAGCTTCCACCACCAGCCGCGCCTCTACCAAGCAACAGCTTTCCCCCACCAATCTTTCAGGCATTGGAAGTTGAGGTACAAGACCTTCATGCTACGGGATTACCTGTGGATGAAGTGGATTACGCCACAATTGGCGCAGGATTGGGCAGTTTTGTTTGGGTGGATTGTTTGAGAATTTATGGCGTGAAAGCGAGTCAAATCGCCGCTTTAGGCATTGAACCGCAGCCTTATAGTCGTTATAAACAACTTTGCCTGAGTTCGCAAATTCCCTTGCATGAGCGGCTGCGTTCTAACTCAGATTCCTGTCCTGATAACGTCTGGGGGTGGCCGAGTTATGCCTTACGGGAGGCTTGGCATGATGTAACCAAGGGGCGTTTAGGGGCAGCCTTGGGCTATTTGTGGCAGGTGTTTGCGGAACCGACTTTTGCACAAACTTATACGCCACGCGCGGGTAATGTTTTTGATTCGCTGGATCGGGAAGCGAGGCGGATTGGTTGGGATAAAATATTTCGCTATGGTAGTGTGCGCTCGATTCGCAAAACGACGGATGGACGATATGCGATCGCCTTTTCTCGCACAAATACCGGAAGGCGCGCTCATGCTTTCTTAATTTCCCGTTTTGTTCACATTGCAACTGGCTATCCGGCGATTAAGTTTCTCCCAGATTTGCAAGCGTATCGTGAAAAAACTTTGGATTTTAAATCAGTTGTAAATGCTTATGAACCGCATGATCATGTTTACCAACATCTAGAACAATTTGGCGGTACGGTGATGATTCGCGGTCGCGGAATCGTTGCTTCGAGAATTGTACAACGAGTGTATGAAGCTAGAGCGAGGAATCCTGAGATTCGCTTAGTGCATTTAATGCGATCGCCTAAACCTCAAGGTAACAAATTTGGCACATCCCAGCGACGGGTGAAACATCATTATGAATTTCAACCGTTTAACTGGCCGAAAGCCTGCTGGGGTGGGGAATTGCGGATAATGTTAGAAAAAGCTGATCCCCAACAACGACAACGCTTAATTGCTGATTGGGGTGGCACAACAACCGCCGATCGCCGTGATTGGCAGCGTATTGTTGAAGAAGGAATTAATCAAGGTTGGTACAAAATTGAGTTCGGGAATGTTGAAAAAGTCGAACGCCAACACGATTGTATTATCACTTACATTCAGGAGAAGAAGTTTAAGGGACAAATGCGCCTAGAAGCTGATTTTATTATTGATGCAACTGGACTTGATGCGAATGTGAAAGCGAGTCCGCTACTGAATGATTTGGTAACTCATTACAATTTATCACTTAATCCTTTAGGGCGTTTGAGTGTAAGTAATGATTTTGAGTTGGTGGAAATGCGATCGCCTTTTACTCAAGGGGGAAAAGGTCGGATGTATGCGGCTGGAGCAATTACTTTAGGGGGACCCTATGCAGCCGTTGATAGCTTTTTGGGTTTGCAATACGCCGCCCTTTGTAGCGTTGATTCTTTAGCCAAAACCAAAGCACCGGGACTGCACAGATTAAACTTCTTAAGTTCTTTTTTACAATGGTTGAAGTGGGTTGCCAATCAATCCCCTTCCTGATTTTTAATAAGTATTTGAACTATGACTCCTACTTTATTCGGTCGCTGGCAAACTCGGTTATTTTTATTAGCAACTGTCGGTGTTTTTATTACCCTACCTTTTTATTTAGGCATTGTTACACCCAATTTTGGGACTGGATATTTTTTGATTTTGGGATATGTTGCACTGTTTGGTTGTGGTTGGGATATTCTTTATAACTATCTGCAAAAATTTCGCTGGGATCGAGATTGGCCGGGTGCTTTGCAATTGCTGACTGGGATTTGGGAAGCGCTATTTTTGGCTGTTTGTCTCAAGTTTGTTGGTTTACCTAGGGTGTCGAAAGAGTTACCCCTATTTGGCTTTATCTTGCACTACAGTTTAGTTTGGATAAGTGTTTATCTTGCTGGACATTCAATGATGCGGATTTTGTTTCCTCTGTGGCGTTTTCGGGGTGGGCAAATATTTTAAGAAGCATCCCGAAGGTTTATCGCCAAATTTCACTTAAACTATGTTCAATTGCCGACGTTGTGCAAGTATTGCCTGCTTTACGGTTTGATACTCGGTTTCAATTTGCGTCACAATTGCCGCGATTACTTCCCTAATTTCAGTTTCTTCGTTAGTATCAATCTTGAGACTAATTTCTTCCAACTCATGGCAAAGTTGAGCCAAATTCATCGCCCCTAATGTGGCACTCGTTGACTTGAGGCTGTGGGCGGCTCGATGCAAAGCTGTCATCTCCCCAGGGACAGATGCACCCAGACGCATTGCTTGCAACAGTTGGGCGGCATCTTCCAGATAGCCATCAATCACCTTCACCAAGACTTCATCTTTATTCACCATGTCCCGTAACGTTTGAAAAGCCGTTGCGTCAAGCACATCGCTTAGGGGAGATTCTGCCTCTGGGATCTGACACTTGTTCAACGCATGAGCTAGTTCCTCAACTCGGATCGGCTTACTGATATAGTCATCCATGCCTGCATCCAGGCACATTTGGCGATCGCCTTGCATCGCATTCGCCGTCATCGCAATAATCCGAGGACGTTCAACCCTTGACCACTCCTGACAGATATGATGTGTGGCACTAATACCGTCCATTTCCGGCATCTGCACATCCATCAACACCACATCATAAGACTGACGGCGCAGTGCTTCTAACACTTCCAGACCATTTCCTGCCACATCCGCCCGATATCCAAACCGTTGCAACAAGTGTAATCCCACCTGCTGGTTCACCACATTATCCTCAGCGAGCAAAATCCGCAACGGTAAGCGTTGAGCTAAATTCGGGTCAATTTCCTCTAAAATCGAAGGACGATGCCGGACTTTAATCTGTCCAACCAGAACCTGATTCAAAACATCATAAAGCTGCGACTGTTTAATCGGTTTATTCAAAAAGGCAGCAAAATTAACCTGAAGCATTTGCTCGCTATGTTCTGGGTTGCTGATCGAAGTGAGCATGACCAACGGTAAATCTTTACCCTGATCCAAGCGGCGGATTTCTTTAGCCAGAGCCAGTCCATCCATCTGAGGCATTGCCATATCAAGAATTGCCAGGTCAAACTGCTCTCCCTGACGCAGCAACTCCAAAACCTCCGAGCCAGACTGAGCGCTTTGAGTCAGCATACCCCAAGACTGCCCCTGTAAACTCAAAATTTGGCGATTAGTGGCATTATCATCCACAATCAGCAGGCGTTTACCCGCTAGCTGCGGTTGCTTGACATCCAAATCAGTCGGGGAGGCGCTGTAAACAGCATGGGCAATTACAGTAAAGTAAAAAGTCGAGCCGAGACCCACTTCACTTTCAACCCAAATTTTGCCTCCCATCATTTCGCACAACCGCTGAGAAATCACCAAACCCAGACCTGTGCCGCCATAATGACGAGTAGTAGAGGAATCCACCTGACTGAAGGCTTTAAATAAACGGTCTAAGCGGTCAGCAGGAATCCCAATTCCGGTATCCTTAACTGCAAATTGAATTTCATAACAGGGGTGCAAGGTGGGAAGCGGCGCGGGTGCAAGCAACGACCCCAGAGAAGAATCCGCACCACTTCCCCACACATTACCCCCAATTCCCTTTGCCGTCACTGAAACCGTGACTTCTCCCGTGGCGGTGAACTTCACGGCATTACTGAGGAGATTAACCAAAATCTGGCGCAGGCGAGTCACGTCTCCGGCAATGATCCGTGGCGTTTGCGGGTCAATCAGGTAAGCTAACTCCAACCCTTTCTCTGCCGCTTTTGGCGTCAGCAAATCGAGGGATTCCTCAATGCAGGTGCGTAACCCAAACGGTTGTTCCTCAAGTTCTAGCTTGCCGGACTCGATTTTGGAGAAGTCGAGAATGTCGTTAATGATCGTCAGCAATGCCTCGCCACTATGGCGAATAGTTTCGACGAAGTTGACTTGTTGAGGCTGCAACTGGGTATCGAGTAACAGTCCCGTCATCCCAATTACAGCATTCATCGGGGTGCGAATTTCATGGCTCATTGTTGCCAGAAATTCACTCTTGGCACTATTGGCAGCTTCTGCCGCTTGTTTGGCTTTTTCTAGGGCCATATTTTGCTCGGCAAGTTGCTTGCCTTGGCGCTTTTCTTGCTCCAAAAGATGCCCTTGAGCGATCGCAATTCCTACTTGAGCGGCGACTGCCTCTAATAGTTCGGTTTCTTCGGTCGTCCAAGCGCGTAACGAGTCACACTGATGTAAACCAATCACACCATTAGGTTCGCCCTGATACGAGGTGCGAACGACCAGCATTGATTTGATCCCAATTTTCTGGCAAGTTGCGACCATCGATTGTAGTAAGGGTTCTGTTGAAACGTTAGGCGAAACAATGGCTGACTCTTGAGCGAGTGCTCGTTCAGCATGAGGATTGCCTGTAACAGGAACCAACAATTCCATGATTGATTCATAGCCTGGTTCTAAATATTCAGCCACTAAAGGAATTTCTCGTTTCGGTGTGGCGATGTAGGTGTGTATCACACAGCGGTTAACTTGAAACGCTCGACCGATTTGAGTTGCGGTTGTCTGAAAAATTTGCTTGGTGTCGAGACTTTGACGAATTTCTTGGGTAATTTGTTTGAGCAAGATTGCCCGATTAACTTGTTGTTGTAGGGCAGCGCGACTGATTTGCAATCCTTCCTCTGCCCGCTTGCGTTCTGCCAGTTGAGCCGACAACTGCTGATACAATTCTGATTGCTGAACTGCGATCGCTACCTGAGTTGCCAACTGCTGCAACAATTCTGCTTCTATTGATTGCCAAAGACGTGGTTCGCGACAGTGATGAGCAATCAATAGTCCCCACAGTTTTTCTCCTTGCAAAATCGGCACGGTTAAGCTTGCTACAACCTGCAATTTCGCCAGAAAATCTAAATAACAAGGCACCAAACCAGCGGTGTAGATATTCTCGACAATGTTAACGCGACCTTGCCGATAAAGTTCTGTGTAGGTTTTTCCAAAACAAGGATCATGGATCGTGCTTCCCGAAACCGTTGCCCAGTCTGCGATAACGGACTCCACCGCTACAACACCACTCCAGTCTGGATTAAAACGGTAAATTAATACTCGGTCAGTCTGGAGAAACTGCCGTACTTCGGTGACAGTCGTATTCAGAATTTCTTCTAATTCCAAAGACTGACGAATCCGTAAAGCGATCGCTTGAATTAACTTCTCTCGCTCTCCTTGCTGTCGTAACGTGTATTCTGCACGCTTGCGTTCTGTGATGTCGCGAACAATGCAAACCGCTTCATCCGCGCCACTTTTAACAATTCGTGCCTCATAACTATGAACTCCATCCGGCTTTTTTAAATCATGTTCATAGGTTTGCAGTTCTCCTGTTTCAACAGCTTTTTGCAGCCATTCAAGATGACTTTGCCTCCCCGCATCAGGTATCGGTAAATCCTCTAAGTTCATGCCAATTAATTGATCGGCAGGCACAATTAAATCTTCTTGTGCTGCCTTGAAATCTAAATAAGTCCCATCCACTCGTTGACGGAACATCAAGTCCGGAATTGCATTCAATAGCGCCCGCAAATGCTCTTCACTCTGCTGTAAAGCTTCCTGAGCATCAATCAACTCGGTAATATCAGTATGAGTTCCCACCATTCGCACAACCTGTCCGTTAGCATCTTTCAGGTGAGTGGCTTGTGAAAGAATATAAACAGTTGAGCCGTTTTTATGGTAGAAGCGTTGCGTTGTCATAAAGCGGGACGCTTTACCACAATTGTAATCTTCAATCAGTTTTAGGACAGCGACCCGGTCTTCTTCAAAGATAACTTTTTCCCAGGAAATTAATTCGTTAGGAAGTTCATAGTCAAGGTAGCCGATCATCTCCTTCCAACGTGCAGAGTAGTAGACATCTCCTGTGACTAAATTCCAGTCCCAAAAGCCATCTTTAGATGCACCTGTTACTAATTCAAGGCGCTCTTTTGCGATTTGTAGAGAGGTAATTAATTGTGTCTCTATTTCTACTGATGACGTCGTTATTTCCTTACTTTCGATTTCTATTTGGCTTGTTGGTTCCTCAACGGTGGGCTGTAATGTCTCAATGTAGCGCAGCAGTTGCATTGGATCTAGCGAGCGCAATACATCTTCTTGACTAATCACTCCTAACCATTTGTCTTCCTCAACAACCAGTAAGTGTTGCACCTGCCCTGAGTGCAGCATCTCCTGATTTGCCTTCCATAAAGACTCATTTGAACTTAAACAAAATAGTGGTGTTCTCATCACCATTTGGGCTTGAGTTTTGGACAAATCAAGTCCTACTAAAGACAATTCTACAAGCCAAACAATATCTTGTTTTGTAATA